>JACCVS010000015.1 GCA_013698055.1 Acidobacteriota bacterium | reverse complement strand
GACAAACCGAAGGGTTCGACGGCGTAGGCGATGGCGAAGTTAACGATCTTGGCGAACCGCCGCGCTTCTTTCAATTCCTCTTTCGTCTTCGCGCCGAAGACGAGCCGCGCCGTGCGCTCGTGTATATCGTCATCATTTTGAAAAGCATCGAGCATGACAGGGTCGTGCGTGACGTGCGCCAGCAACCTCAGTTCAAGCTGCGAATAATCAGCGGAAATCAGCTTGTTACCTTTCTCGGCAACGAAGGCGCGGCGGATGCGGCGACCAAGCTCTGTGCGAATTGGCACGTTTTGCAGATTCGGCTCGCTTGACGACAATCTTCCCGTGGCCGTCACGGTTTGATTAAGCTGCCCGTGAATGCGCCCGTCTTCTGCGATCTGAGCCGGGAGCGAATCAGTGTAAACGGTCTTCAGCTTATCAAGCTCACGATATTCGATGATGAGACGCGGCAACTCAAACGTTTGCGCCAACTCTTCCAGCACAGCCTTGCTGGTCGAGACCCGCCCGGTAGAAGTCTTTCGCCCTGAGCTGATATTGAGTTCTTCCAAAACATCGCCGACCTGTTTGGGCGAGTTAATCTTAAACTCACGTCCGGCGACTTTGTAAATTTTCTCCGTCAGCTTTCCCAGCTCCGTGCCCAGGTATGCCGAAAGCTCCGAGAGAACTTTCGTGTCAACGCTCAAGCCCGCCCGCTCCATCCGGTAAAGCAATGGCGCGAGCGGCAACTCAATTTCGTTGTAGATTGCTTCGAGGCCATTTTCCAAAAGCCGCCCGTGAAGAACGTGGGCGGTCTGCCCCGTCAAATCTGCGGCTTCGGCTGAGCGCCACTGCGATTCCGTCCAGCTTTCGGGCGCATCGCCAGCGCCCTCTGTGCCCACCGCTTCGCGCGCCAGATCAGTTAGCTCATACTTGCTGCGAACCGGGTCGAGCAGGTACGCGGCCAGCAGCGTATCGTCAGTTACGCCTTCCGGTTCGATGCCGAGTTGCGTGAGCAACACGACTGCGCGCTTGAGGTCGTGAACGGATTTAGAGAGCAGGCCATTTGACAGCACATCTCGGAGCGGCCCGATGGCGGCCTCAAATCCATCCTCGAAATTTTCCAGATCAACGTAAGCGGACGATGCTGCGGCGGTAGAAATCGCCACGCCGGTTGTCGGCCCGGCGTCGCGCGAGTTTCCCTGCTGCCCTGCTCCGACGGGAGTCGAATTTGAGACCGAGAAAGCCCAGTGCTCTGCGTCCCACAATCCTCGCACGAGAGAATCAAGCTCGGCGCGCTTGCGAATGATGCGATAGCGGCGCGGCGCGCTTGAGGCCTCCACGTTAGACGCTGCGTCGGAAAACTCGCGTGTTAAAGATTGGAACTCAAGCTCTCGGAAAAGCTGGTAAGCTGCCGCCCGGTCTGGGGTGCGTGCGCGTAACTTATCGAGATCAAGCTCGATGCTGATATCCGTTCTGATCGTTGCCAGATCAAGAGATTGACGGATCAGATCGGGGTTATCGCGTAGGCTCTCTCGATAGGACTTGTGCTTGACCTCTTCCCACCGTTTAAGCGCATTCTCAATCGAGCCGAATTGTTTGACGAGCTGCACCGCCCCTTTAGCGCCGATGCCCGGTGCGCCCGGAATGTTATCAACTGAATCTCCCATCAAGCCGAGCAAATCAACGATCTGTTTAGGCGGCACACCGAATTTGTTCTCCACCCACGCCTCGTCGCACCATTCAATCGGCGGCACAGGTTCCTTTCGCTTCACGTTCTGCGAGTTCTGCCGCATACAAGTGATCCAGGGATCGCGCACGAGCTGGCACATATCTTTATCGTTGGAGACGATGACAGCCTGCAAGCCGCGCTCTGCCGCCTGAATGGCGAGCGTGCCAATGACATCATCAGCCTCGAAGCTCGGCGCGCTCAAGATAGGTATATTGAAAACCTCGCAGATGCGGATGATATAAGGCAACTGTGATGAAAGCTCGTCCGGCATCTCCGCGCGGTTCGCTTTGTAATCGCTGAACGTCTCGTGGCGAAAAGTTTTTTCACCAGACTCAAAGACGGCGGCAATGTATTGTGGCTTCTCGTCCTGCAAGAGTTTCCGCAGCATGTTGGTGAAAACGAAAGCGGCCTGCGTTACCTGACCTTGCGAGTTGGTCAAAGGGTCTGTTCGCGCCCCCATCGGTGCGAAGTAGGCGCGGAAGATATGCGACATAGAGTCTATCAAATAGACCCTTTCAGTCGGCGCTGCCGGAGTCGTGGATTTTTTGCTTGCCATTTGAAAATGATGATAGATAAAGCAAAGACGAGTGACAAGGGCTAACAGAGGGATGAGGGATGAGGGATGAGGGATGAGCAGGGGACGAATTTTTATTCATCGCTCATTGCCTCACTGTGTTGCTTTCTCGCCGCAGTGCGTCTGCGTTTACGTGGCTTTACTGCTACAACAATGATTGAGCCTTGACGGTAATGTTAATAGAAATGAGTTTTTGCTTCGGGCATGGGCTTTGCACAAGTTATTGGCGCTTCACCAAATTTAGATCAACAGCAATTCCGATGACGATGATGAAAGGTTTGGGCTGATTATTGGTCAAACAGACAACACTTGCGTTCCCGGTTGAGGCCAGCGGCATTGGGTTGCACACGGCTGTTCCGGTTCACATCCGTCTTGTCCCTGCACCACCGGACACGGGCTACGTTTTCATCCGCACAGACCTCGGCGGTTTCGAGATTCCCGCCAGCGTCGAGTGGGTCGCGCATTGCTCTTATGCGACAACGCTCATGAGAACGGGTGTAATGCTTTCGACTGTTGAGCACCTTCTGGCGGCGCTCAGAGGTGGGGGTGTAGATAATGTCTACATCGAAGTGGACAATCTTGAAATCCCGATCATGGACGGCTCGGCTGAAGCCTTCACGAACATGATTGAGCGCGCGGGCGTGGTTGAACAACCGCTAGCGCGCAAAGCTCTGCTGGTTCAGGAGAGAGTTTCAATCGAACATGGCGACAGGCGTATCCAGATTGAGCCTGCCGATTCTTACGAGATAGATTGCTTGATTGATTTCCCTCATCCTTTAATCGGCACGCAGCATTTTCGAGTGGATGTCACGAATGGTAACTTCGGGCGTGAAATAGCTGCGGCGCGCACGTTCGGCTTCACCGAAGAGATCGAAGCGTTGCGTCGCGCCAATCTGATTCAGGGCGGCTCACTCGACAACGCAATTGTCCTCACGTCCACAGGAATGCTTAACGAAACTTCACTAAGATTTCCCGAAGAGTTTGTGCGCCATAAGATTCTGGACATCATTGGCGACCTCGCGCTGCTCGGGATGCCCATCATGGGACGCGTCACGGCACACAAGAGCGGTCACATCCTGCACGCCGCCCTCATGACGAAACTTCTGCGGCAACGCACCGCCTGGGAAATTGTGGATCAGGAGTCAGTGCGAGCAGAATACAGGAGACAGGAGACAGGAGTCAGAATATAAGGCGGCGAACCGCATCAACAGATTCTCTTTTCTTCTGACTCCTGACTCTTGACTCCTAACTCTTGACTCTTGACTCCTGCTTTTAGTTTGCCGGTGTGAATTCGTAAAAAATATGGAGGCTTAAAGCTCCGGGGACAACCTCGGGGCGAATCTCCGTTGCGCGCAGGCGAAGCGCGCCGCCCGAAACCGCGATTGGGATGCGAGGAGAAATCTGTGCGGCCTGTAGTATCTCGACCGGATTGATGCGCCTGTCAATCGAATTCTGCACCAACCCGACAACAACACCGCTGGCGAGTGACGGAATATTGCTCAGGTGAATATCAACGACCGTGACGCGAGCACTTAAAATCTGTCGCTCTCTGTCGAAATTAAGATTGATGACAGTATCGGCCCAGCCCTGGAAGTTGATGCATCCGATGAGCGCCACACTGTAAGAACCACTGAAGGCAAGCGGCGCAATCACCCTTCCATTTTCAAAGCGCACGGCGGTCTTCACACCATTCATTTCCCGTTCAAGCGTTACCACACTGTCGCAGTTTGCCGGCGGCGGACTCGAATGTGAAAGACTGACAACCGGATTTCTCCACACAGCCCACGCCGGGCGATTCTTTTTTTCGTCGGCTTTAGTAATCGAAAGTGGGAATGACGGCGCTCTCATGCGCGAGAAGATTACATCCAGCAAAGAATTGAAGAACTGCTCGTTGAGCGTGACCGTTACTTCCGGGCGACTTGTTCTTGTCTCGCGCGCTCGTGATGCTTCCTGCCCCTGAGCGAAAGCCGTCACGTTCAAACCCTGTACGGCCATCCCCGCACCAGAAACAAAAATAAACACAATTCTCAGCATATGCCTAGCCATTTTAATTCTCTCCTTCATCCCTTATCCCTCATCCCTCATCCCTTCGTACATCCCTCATCTTTGTCTTTCACAGCCCGCTGCGCACGATGTCATGCAGGCGGATCAAGCCGACGCATAATCCTTCTTTATCAACCACAGGCAGAACGGAAATTTGAGACGTACGATCTTCCATTAACCTCAGTGCATCGTAAGCGAGCATCTCAGGTGAGGCAACGATTGGATTGTGCGTCATAATCGAGCCGCTCTGAAGATGTTCCAAATCGCTGAGCTTTATCTTTTGAAGTGCGCGCCGTAAATCTCCGTCCGTGACGATGCCGACGAGATGGCCATTAGCGTCCACAATGTTAACTGCCCCAAGTCCGCCATGACTGATGGCGGCGATCACTTCCAGCCACGCAGCTTCAACCTTTATAGTCGGAGTCTCCGCCCCACCATGCATCAGGTCTGCGACTTTCAGCGTCAAACGTTTACCCAATTGCCCTGCCGGATGATTCAGTGCGAAATCATCCATCGTCAAACCCTTCGCCTGCATCAGCGTCATCGCCAGCGCATCGCCGATTGCAAGGGCGACAGTGGTGCTCGTGGTTGGCGCAAGATTAAGCGGGCACGCTTCCTGATCCACCGAAGCGTCCAACACGACTTCGGCTATACGTGCCAGGGTTGAACGAAGATTGCCCACGATGGCGATAATCGGAACCTGCCTGTGCTTCAGGTAAGGCAGCATGGTGATGATCTCATCCGTTTCGCCGCTGTTGCTGAGTGCTATGACGACATCATTAGAAGTCAGGATGCCGAGGCCACCGTGCAACGCGTCGGAAGGATGCAGGTAAATTGCTGCCGATCCGCTGCTCGTCAATGTCGCGGCGATCTTCTCGGCAATGTTGCCGGATTTGCCTACTCCGATCAGCACAACTTTGCCCCGGCAGTCATACAAAAGCTCGATAGCACGCTTGACTTGTCTACGCTTGAGCCTCGATGCCGTCACTCGAATAGCATCGGCCTCCATCAACATCAAATCAACGACCTGCGAGAAATGATTACTAATCGTCATTAGAAATAATCCAGCCTTCTACTTTTCGCGCACGGCTATCCTTACGGCCTGATTTCTTGAGCATACGACGAAGCCCGGAAAGGCGACAAGACCTGAAAGAGTTAAGATGCTTAATTCATATGGAATTCATATTTTGTTCAACTTATGTATAGACATCCATCGGCTGTTCGATTATATTGCCCATTCTCTTACATCTCCACCCGCTGGGAGTCTAGGTTTTCGATGGCACGCTTCAGCTTTCTTCCCAAAGAGGAACAATACTTTTCTTTTTTCACGCAGATGACTTCGTACATCTACGATGCGGCGCGCGCACTCGTCGAGATGCTTAACGATACCGGCGGCTCCTACACAGAGCATCTGAAGCGTATTAAGGCCATTGAGCATCAATGCGATGATTTGACGCATTCGATTTCAACCAAGCTGAACAAATCTTTCATCACACCCTTCGACCGCGAGGACATTTACCTGTTGTCGGGTGCGCTTGATGACGTGGTGGATTTGATTGACGATGCGGCGCGGGCGATGGTGATGTATGACGTTCATGAAAGCACAGCGCACGCGCGCCGCTTCGCTGATGTCATTCAACGAATGGCCATTGAACTGCATGAGATTGTTTCCATGCTGGCGAAGCCAAGCGGCATCAGCCCGCGCCTCGTTGAGCTTCACCGCCTTGAGAACGAAGGCGATGAGATATATCACGCCGCCATCGCCGAGCTATTCCGCAATGCGACCGACCCGTTGGACGTGATCAGATGGAAAGATATTTACGAGAAACTGGAAGCAGCAGTTGACCGCTGCGAAAACGTCGCCAACATTATTGAGAGCGTAATCATCAAGCATACATAGAAGAGCGGTCAGTAGTCAGTGGTCAGTTTTCAGCACAGACAAGTTGCTTTAACCGACCACTGACTACTGAACACTGACTACTGGCTAAATATGACTGTCACATTCGGCTTCGTCATTTTTATCATTTTTATCGCGCTTGTTTTTGACTACATCAATGGTTTTCATGATGCGGCCAATTCGATTGCGACAGTAGTTTCGACACGTGTACTCTCGCCGGGTATGGCAGTCATGTGGGCTGCATTTTTCAATTTCATCGCCTTCGCTGTCTTCGGCACGCGCGTCGCTAAAACTATCGGCGGCGATCTCGTCAATATCAATCTTATTGCTTCCGACATGCGTCTCTATGTCCTTTTGTCAGCGTTGCTCGGCGCGATTATCTGGAACATCATTACATGGTGGCTGGGCTTGCCGACTTCCAGCTCACATGCGCTGGTCGGAGGCTACGCAGGGGCGGCTATCGCTTCTTACAAAGGAGTCGGTGGTCTGTTAATAGCTTCGGGATGGATTAAGACGCTTATTTTCATCGTTGCTTCCCCGCTGATCGGAATGCTGCTTGGGTATATTTTCATGGTGATTGTCTACTGGCTTTTCCGGCGCTCATCACCAAGCAAAGTAGACAAGACTTTCAGAACTGGGCAGCTCTTCTCCGCCGCCGCCTTCTCACTCGGACACGGCGGCAACGACGCGCAGAAAACGATGGGCATCATCACGGTTGCGCTCGTCGCAGGTAATCTTCTGGCGGCAGGGCCAGAAGGCAAACTCCCCGAGATACCTTTATGGGTTGTGCTGACGGCTCACGCAGCGATTGGCCTCGGAACTCTTTCTGGCGGTTGGCGCATCGTTCACACGATGGGGTCGAAGATTACGAAGCTCAAGCCTGTCGGAGGCTTTTGCGCGGAGACAGCAGGGGCGGCAACTCTTTTTGGCGCGACGTTGACGGGAATTCCTGTTTCCACAACACACACCATCACAGGCGCAATTGTCGGCGTCGGCGCAACCCGCAGGCTGTCAGCAGTCAAGTGGGGTGTGGCGGGTCGCATTATCTGGGCGTGGATTCTGACAATTCCCATCGCCGCTTCCATCGCGGCCATCTCCTATTTCATCATCGAGTTCATCTACAGTCTCACTTCAACTTAAAATTTCTTTCAGAAATTATTAATCCCAGCCCCCTGCCCTACCTTCAGCTATAGGT
>JACCVS010000802.1 GCA_013698055.1 Acidobacteriota bacterium | reverse complement strand
ATTAGCCCGCCCAGAGCGCCGAGCACAAGTCCGCGCCCGGCCCAATCCTCAACCGCGCCCCGCCGCGCCAGACGCCAGAGCATTCGCCCATAGATGAAAAGCAGCACGAGCCAGAGGGCTAGCGCAGGCAAGCCACGCTCGAAGGCGATTTGCAGCGGAGTTGAGTGCAGATGTCCCCACGGCAGCCGTCCGTTGTCAAACATTCCCCACTCGCGCCAGTGACGCTTGAGTGAGTCCATGCCGACGCCGACGAGCATGTGCCGGGGATTGCTGGCAAGAACGCGCGCCCCTTCGCCCCAAACGGTCAGACGCCACGCGGTCGAACCCTCGCGCGGGTCTATAAAGCCCACTTGCCGTTTCTGTTGTAGAACGAAAAGCCCTGCAACCACGAGCGGCAGGGCGACCGCTGCACAGATGATTAGTGTCCGGCGACCTGCGCCGACGAGTGCGATAGTGAAGGCCGATAGAAGCAGGCCAAGCCATGAGGCTCGTGTCACCGTTAAAATCAAAGCGCACAACATCCCGGCGAATGCTAAACCGAATAGCAAGCCCTGCAAGTTTACTTTGCGCGGCAGCGCCACAAAGAGACCGAGGGCGAGCGATGCGATCAGTTGGAGTGTCTCTGCATAGGTCGTGTAGTGACCGTAAAACCCGGCGGCGCGTTCATCACGCCCGCGCGTCCAGTGAACGAGGCCAAGTTTCTCAGTCGCCGTCCCGCCCCGCAGCAAACCGCCTCGCGCGAGACGAAAGGTGAGGAGCGCTTCTTTGCGATACACGCGCACGCACGCCGCCTGCTCGTCCCAGATGCATTGCGTGCCCCCGCTCGGCCCACGATAAATCTTATCGGCAGCAGGACGCTCGGAGATAATCGCTTGCTCCAAATCTTCGGGGTTATGTACCTTGTTCCCGTCCACAGACAGCAACGTATCACCCTCTAAAACGCCGGCAGCGAACAGAGGGCTGTCGGCTGCGAGCGCTCCGACTTTCACGCCGCGCCCAGCCGCAAACACGCCGAACGTATAGACGACATTCAACATACAAGATGCGACAAGGACGAGCGTAAGTAAGCGCAATACGCGCCGCTCACGAACATTCTGCGCGACGAGATAGACGATGGTGAACAGGCTCGCGGCTCGCAGCTTGCCGATGGACACGTCCGGGTCATAAGACAGGAGCGCAGATATGAAGGTCAGAATAAAGAAGCCGAGCAGAGGGTAGTCCAGAGGCGTGCGATAGACGATGGCTCGCGGCTTGACAAAGAATCTCGCCACCCAACAAACCAGCGCGAGCAGCCACGCTGTTTGTGTAGCCGCAATCGAGTGTGGCGCAACCGCTGCCAACAGGAAGAGGCAGCCCGTCACCGCGCGCTCCAGCCATGCAGCTAAGGAGTTTTTTCGATCTTCGCTCGCTGCCCCGACGCTCCCGACGCTGTCGTTCGTGGCTGCGTTCAACCGAAGTACCTGAACCCGACTCGAAGATTACTCATCATCGAAGGCGGCAGCGCCCAGACCAGGACGAGCGACATTAAAGTATGAGAAATCGCTAAAGCCGGAAGATTGGGATGACGCTGATACACGCTGCCCCAGATCAACCCGCCGACAAAAGTCGCGCAGGCCAGCCACGGGTTCGGCAAGTGAAGCACGGCAAAGATGCAAGCCACTAACAGGATGCTGCCCAACCCGCGTCCACACAAAATCTGCGCGCGACGATTGATGAAACCTTGCAGCGCGTACTGTTGGATTAAAGCCCAGGCAGGCAACCACGCCAGCCATTGCCAGACGTATACTTTATCGGTGCGAAATCCGTTGCTTAACCAGCCCACAATAATGATCAGAGCAGCGAAGGCGAGCATCGGCAGAGCAAGTGATATCAATGCAGAGATGAAATTGTCCATCCTCCATCCGATGTCACGCGCACTTTCACCGCGCGCTCGTTGCGAAAGCAGCATGAGAGCCAGAGCGAGGCACAACGGGATAGCGCCGATTAGCAAGCTTTGCCTGGCGAATGGTGGGACGACCCACGCGGCGATTAAAAAAGAGAGCGTGACGGATGCGATCTCCCACGCGGCGAGCATCTTCTCGCCGAACATTCCCTGAAGGTTCGCCTGTGGCCGCTCACCTTGAGCAGCATCAGGTAGCGGGTTACTTTCGCCTATTTCTTCGACGATCATCGCGATGAGTTCTCGGACGTTTTACTCTCTTCTTCAGCAGATGGTTTGCTCTCGGCAGCTTTAACAATGAAGCGTGTCGGCTTTTCAATCAACCTTAAAATGCGATTCTTCTCGCTGCCACTCTCATGCACCACATAAACTCGCGCTTCATGCTCCCCTTCTTCAAGCGCCGGAGTGGTAAAGAAAAATCCGTGCTTCTCATCCCCCGCCACACGAGCGGCAACTAAATCGGGGCGAGGTTGATTTGCCGCTCGACTCTCGATGAAACGTTTGTCTATATAAAGTTGCACCTCTGGATTTGCGGCGGGCGTGGCGGAATCTATGATCCAGCCCCTCACATACTGTGCATTAGCCTCGTCAACCCAGCCGCGAAAGTATGGTTCAGCCGGATTTCCTTCCGTGACAAAATGAAAAGGCTTGCCGACGAGTTGTAATGTCCGACGCTCTCCTTCGCCACTCTCATGAACCGCGAAGACGCGCGCTTCATGCTCGCCTGCTTCAAGTGCCGGGGTGGTAAAAAAGAACCCGTGCTTCTCATTTTCGGCCAGTTGCGTTGCAACTATATCGGGGCGCGGCTGATTGGCGGGCTGGCTCTCGACGAAACGTCCGTCTATATATAATTGCGCTTCAACATCCACGGCGGGCGCGGCTCTATTTATCACCCATCCCCTGACCCATCGCGAGTTGGCATCATCAACCCAGCCATGAAAGTAAGGATTAAACGCTGTCAGGTAAAAGCCAAGCCCGAGGATTGCGATGAGCAGGACATCAGTGATGGATTTGACGATCAGGTAATAGGTGAGGCGTGTCAGCTTGAGAGACCCAGTTCTCTTTGCCATCATCCGTTCCACAGTCTCTTAAATTTAATTCTCGTGCCTGTTCAGTTTTAAATGCGAGACTACCATGAACTTGTGATAGAAGAGAATGTCATCCTTGAGCAACATTGAATAAATTTTCTTCTCTTATTCCATAATCCGCACCCCCGGATTAAAGCTCATGTCTCACCAGTTGAAAGGCCCTTTCATGTGAGGGCCGACATTCATTTCCGGGGGGAAGTAATGAATAACATAAGATTTGCGAGTCAACTTCGGATTCTTTATCTCGCTGCCACCGTGGAGCAGTTGTCCATGCCACAAAAAGATGTCGCCCTTTTTGGCGTGGAAGAGGTGGCGTTCGTATTTGCGCGTCAGTTCTTCCACATAGCTGGTGTAGGCTTGCGTCAACTCCGGTGAGGCTGTCCTCAGATTAGTTTGGGGATAATCCTTGAACTCGCTGAAGAGCGGTTCGCGGTGCGATTCAGGATAGAACATAAGCGGCCCCGAGTCCGGCGAGATATCTTCGCAGGCAATCCAGCAGCCAATAATGTAATTAGGCGGGAAGACGTGGAAGACAGACATATCTTGATGCGCGTTCTGAGCGCTGCCATACATAAAGTTAATAGTGGCTTCGGGGATCGAAGGGTAGCCAAAGATCAGGGAAGTCAAGCGGATTAACTCGGCGTCATAAAAGATAGCCTTTGCGCTGGGGGAATACTCCTGGAAGGAGTGTATCCGCCAGTTGGATTTGTCTCTTGCCGCGAAACGCTCGGTAGTTTCCAGCGCAAGCACTTCGGCATGGGTCAGCTTGATAGGTGCATCATTAGGGCCAACTTTAAGGTCGTGAAAATCTAATCCTTCGCAGACCCGATCGGCAATCCATAGCTGATCAATCTCCAGCATCATGGTATCAAGCAACTCATCAGGAACGATTCCGGAAACCACGCAGTAACCATCAGTGGCCCACTTGCGAAGAAGATTGTAATCCTCATCGCTCAAATGCTCCGCGCTCCGACGTTTTTCCAGCAATTCGAGCGCATTAGGCTGGTCAAACCAGGGGAAATCTTTTGGATTGATATCCCAATTTCGGGCGACCCCGGTCTCTAAATGCTCAGGCTCCGGGGGCATACCCATTGGACTCTGGGAAGATGAAGAAATTCTGCGTTTGATGGAACTGACGATTTGTGCGAATGGGTTCATGGTAATTCCTTTCGGCTGAGATAACACTAACATTCATGCCTGGTTCTGATCAGTCACGGCTCAGGTTCTGGATTGTCATCTCCTTAATCTTTTATATGCCTTCCAGCTCGTGTGAAGAGTATTGCTTAGCCGCCTCTCCCAATCGGGATGGCGACTGAAGAATAGATAGATATCCTGCGTGATTTTTAAGAGCACACGATTGTCCGGCTCCGGCTGGTACGCTGTCGTGCCATCGTTTATTTCTTGAACGTCTCTTGTCTGATTGCCGTCGTCGGCGCGTCTCTCGCCGATGCTTTCAAGCAAGCCTTCTTTGAGTTTTACGAGGTCGGCAGCAGGCATATTACTAATCAGGCTTTCTTTTCTTTCTCTGATAAGCCGCTGCGCCCGCTTTTGTGCCGCAACGACGTGGGACGGAGCATCGGGAACATAAGCGAGACTGTTCGAGCCATCCAGTCGAATTCTATATTCGCACACAGGCGTCTCAAACTGAGCGAAGTCCGGCTCAAACTTTGAACAGAGGCGCAATAAAAAGTCGTAATCCTCAAGAGGCGGTAGATCGTCGTCGAAATACAACTTGAAATCGCCAAGGCGCGACCGGTCAATTACGTAGGAATGTATCGGAATAAAATTCTCTCTAAATAAATCAAGCCGTGTGCGCCCCCAGGCGAAAAATTGATCTTTAGTCTGGATGAACCAGTGATCATCATTAGGCTGCATCAATGCTCTGCGACACCCGCCCAGAGCGATAACACTTTCGCCATTCAAAAGCTGCCGAATAAGGGTGACGTATCCGTGATGATAGACATAATCATCATCGTCAAGAAATGCCAGAAACCGTCCGGTAGCATGTTTGATTCCATGATTCAATAATGTGCTTCGCCCGTCAACCCCTTCAGTAATCGGGACGGTGACGATTTTATATTGCGGAGAATCAGGCCAGGGCTGCTGATGGATAAGGGACTCAACAGCGCGCTGAAGCTCGTCCGTTCCATTCTGTAGCACGACTATTACTTCGAGGTCGTCCCAGTCCTGTATGGCCAGAGAAAACACCGCCTCTTCTAAAAACGGCAGTCTCTCTTCTTTATGAAAGCGCACGACAACACTCAGCCTGGTGTTACCTTGAATTGCGTTGTTGACCTGCTGCATCGGCACTGCTACCACCGGGGCTGCGAAAAATGAAAATAATAATTGAAGTTTGATAGCTCGGGATTAAGTTCGGTTGAACCGGTATTCAATTCGGTTAACTCTGGCAACTCGGAGCGCGATTGATAGTATTTCCGCTTAACGAGTTCGCGTTCAGCCCATTTATAGAATTCCGGGTTTTTCCACTTGTAGGCTAGATACCGTCCTGACAGGAGAAAAGATTTGTCAACGCTCTTGTCAGGCTTGCGGTGAAGCACAGCATGTCCGAAAAGCGCTTTCGGCGAAACCCTGATGGAGTACCCGGCTGATTTGGCGCGCCACGAGAGGTCTATATCCTCAAGATACATGAAGAAGTTAGGATCGAATCCGCCGATACTCTCAAAAATTCTCCGCCGAATTAACAGGCACGCGCCCGTAGCCCACGGCGTTTCGAGAGTTCGCGGATCATACGGCTTGACATGCTCCTCCGGGAATTGGCGAGCTTCGATCAAGCTATCAGGGTGCGCCACGCTGCTGGATAAAAGCTCTTTTAAGGCTCCGCGATGCAATACACCGTCCGGGTTGAGACAGAGAAACCACTCTGTCTCATCTTCGGCAAACGCCGCTGTCATCAAGGTATTCATTCCGCGACCAAAGCCGATATTGCCCTGTGTTTCAAAGCGCCTGGACAGGATATTTGATTCCGGCCAGCAAGACTCACCGCCATTGTCAATGAAAAAAAGGCGGACCTTGACCTGCGCTTCCTCTATATGACGGATGGCTAATTCGATTGAGCGCAACAACCGGGCAAGCTGGTCTGTTGAGTTATTGAAAGTCACAATCCCAATCGCCAGCGTCCCCACATTTCTAGCCGGAGACGAAGCGGGCGCGCCCGCTTCGATAACTTCTTCGGTTCTTCTGTCTACAGGAGCGCTGACCGCGGTATCATTTGCAGCGCGTGCCGAAGTAACAGACCGGAAGCGTCCATGTCTTAATTTACGCATCGGCCAGGTGAGCGTCGAGCCGATTCGTAACGCGCGGGAACTGAGCACTTCGTCAAGATGCTGTTGCTTGACGCTCAATCGTTGACTGGTTTCCTGAACCTGCCGATTCAATTCCTGAACTTGTTGGTCTTGCGCCTGTATTCCGGCTTCCTGCTCCGCTAGTTGTAGTTCCCTGGCCTCAAGCAACTGATTTTTCGTGGCCATCAATTGCTCTGTCACACTAAGTAATTGTTCTGTCGCTTGTACCAACTGCTCCTTTTCCTGTAATTGCTGATCTCTTATCTGAAGCTGCACATCTTTATCATGGAGTTGCTGCGATGTTGCCTGAAGCTGTTGCTCTTTGATTTGAACCAGCGATGCCAATTCCTGAAGTTGTCGCTCTTTTGTGAGCCATTGCCTGGCCACTTCCTGAAACTGCTCTTCCGTCTCCTGAAGCTGCTGCTCTCTAATGGCGAGGCGCTGCCTCTTCATGCCCTGAGCAGTCCCCCCCAATTGATGTCCTCGACGTGCGCTCATTTCATTGATCGGTCAATACCACTTCGGCATGAGTTGTCCTCTGCGCGGCAGAATCACCGGGTGTTGGCAAACTCCAGTGCAGCGTGTCGGCTCTCTTCGCCGACCTCACGGTAATCCGTCGTCCAGTCCAGTAATGGCCTCACGGCTCCGGGCACAGCGCCTACGTAATCGCCGCGCGCCGAATCACCCTCCTGGGAATCAACCACCTGGAAAGTCACTACATTAGGCTCGCGCGTGTGAAGCACAGTGATGGGAATGTATGAAAGAATAGAGGCTTGGACAAGCATGTGGCCTTCGGAAAGAAAGTTGCCCGGTATCCACACGGTGCTCGCATATTGTCCCGCAGGCCTCGGCTCCCGACGCCATCTAGCCCCCACATCATGAACAGCAAAGATATGCATGCCCTGCTCATTGAAAAGGTCGAAGCTGGGCGTCAGCACCTGCCCCGGTTGAAGCACATCGTAGACAATCTCGATTCCAACCGAGTTGCGGATGTCAACCTCCGCCGTGGTTTGACCATCAACTGTCCGCACCCGCACCTTGCGGATACGCACCACGTCATTTCCCGGAGCTTCGCTTGTATCGTTCCATTCCCGCTCGGCTGTGGCCTTCCAGCACTCGCTCAGGTAATCATTTACCACTTCATTCGCCGCGCCATCGCTCTTGATGCGTCCCTTATCCAGCCAGATTACTCTTTTACATAAACGCGAGACCGCCGGCATACTATGCGACACGAAAAGGATAGTGCGCCCTTGCTGCCTGATCTCGTGAATCTTGTTGAGGCATTTTTGCTGGAAGGAAACATCTCCGACGGCCAAAATCTCATCCATCGTCAAAATTTCGGCATCCAGATGGACGGCGACGGAAAAGGCCAGGCGTAAGTACATCCCGCTCGAATAATATTTGACGGGCGTATCAATAAACTGCTCCAATTCCGAGAAGGCGACGATCTCGTCAAACCTGCGCTTGAGATCGGCGCGCTTGATTCCCAAAATCGCTCCATTGAGAAAGATATTCTCCCGGCCCGATAAATCGGGATGAAAACCAGTCCCGACTTCCAACAGGCTGCCGACTCTTCCGTAAAGCTCAAAACTGCCTGAGGTAGCGTCCGTCACGCGGGACAAAATTTTGAGCAGCGTGGATTTCCCTGCACCGTTATTGCCGATGAGGCCGACGACTTCGCCCGGCTCCACCTCAAAGCTGACATCTTTGAGCGCCCACAACTCTTTTTTCGCCTGAGGTCTGATGCCGCGCAACCGATTCAATGGCCTGAGCATTGTTCCGGCCACAGTTTCACGGAAAGTCGTATACCCGGCATGAAGACTGCCGAGGCTATAATGCTTACTTAAACCAGCGACTGTGATAATCGGTCTCATCCTAAGCCTTACATAACATCTGCGAAACTCTTTTCCAGCCGCCGGAAGACGAATCCGGAACAGATGAGCAGCGCGAGCGCCACAACGCTTGAAACGATGAGGGCGCGCCAGTTAAAAGCCCTGCCCATCAATGAAGAGCGAAAGCCTTCGATAATGCCTGTCAGCGGATTCAGCTCTAATGCCCATCTCCATTTTTCAGGCACGACGCTCAATGGATAGATAATCGGTGAAGCGAACATCCACAGTTGAAGAACAAATGGCAGGACATGCCGAACGTCCCGGTATCTCGCTGTTAAAGCGGCGATCAATATTCCGGCACCCAGAGCCAGCACCATCGTCAACACGGTCAGCAATGGTATCACGACGAGGCTCCCTGACAGAGTCACGCCGTAAAGGAGTGTCAGGGCAATGAGAATAACGGTTGCTACGAGGATATCAACCAGCCCTGCGCCAACGGACGCGGCGGGGATGAGCATCCGGGGAAAATAGACTTTGGTTATCAATCCGGCGCTGCCGATGATGCTATTGCTGCAATTGCTGACCGCACCGGCAAAGAATGTCCAGGGCAGAAGTCCGGCATAAGCGAAGATGGGGTAAGGAATACCGTCTGAGGGGACGCCGACAAAGATACTGAAGAAGAGCGTGAACACGAGCATCGTGAAGAGAGGCTGGACGATTGCCCATGCCGCCCCCATCGCGGTCTGCTTGTACCGCACCTTGATGTCACGCCAGGTCAGAAAATAAAGTAGCTCCCTGTATTCCCATATTTCGCGCAGGTTAAGCGGCGCGCGTGAGCCGCTTTTCCCACCCGTGATAAGCGGTTTGTCAGGCAAGCTAACCGAGGAGTAATGCAGGGATCCTTCTGGAAGCGTCGAATCCTTTTGCGCCGGAGCAGACGATTCCGTCAGTAGTGCACTTTCGTTGATAATAAACCTCATCTGATACGCTCTGCTTTAAAACTCGTCCGCATTTAGATTTTGCCTGGGCGGACGATTCAGGTGCCGGTTCTGAAATAGTTTAAGACCCGATTATTTTATCTCTTTATAGTTGATGAGGCGTGCAGGCTTAGACGGAAGAACCTGTGATCGCATGAGCGGCATCTAAATGGGAGCAAGCCAATCCTCGACAATAAGCCTTCGGCGAAATTGCGTTTCCTCGAACGATCTGCCCCAGGCGTCTTGCATTTATGACACCGTTTCGAGCCATGCATGATAGAACCTCTTAGCCGAACCCGACCCGTTCACATAGCTATTAGCGGATGCTACTAATATCTTCACGGTTGGGCCTGAATTTCCCCGTATCGCTCGTGGACACGCTGCTGTGAAAGGCGTCTGCGCCAACGGACAATGCGATGCGGAACAGTCAAACGAAGCGCCACGCGGAGGAGTAATGAGGTGGCAACAGCTCCATTAAGATTACCGTACATCAGCGCCAGAGCTTTTTTCTTCTGTCCGCTGCGCAGGAAATCTTCAACATATCTCCACCTGAGCGCTACCTGAATTGCCTCCAACTCCGGCGGGCAAAGGCCAAGCATAGCCGCTACTCGTCGCTGTGAAGCCTCGCTCTGGTGCATCATCAGCGACAGATCACGGCTCGTATTACCGTTATGCTGTCTCCACGCAGCCAAAACCTGTGGGTCGAAAGCAAACTCACCCTCCGCGCTCAGGCGCAGGTACAATTCGTAGTCTTCCAACTTCGCATCTTCGTTCCACCCATGTCGCTCAAGCACCTCTGTCTTATAAAGAACGGTCGGGCTTGGCGGTACGGTAGCCCGCAGAAGCATCCTCCGAGCATCGCCGTCAATATAGTTAGCCCAGTCGGACGTGCATTCTATAACCCGATTCAACTCGTCAACGACGTAGGTGTGGCCGTAAGCAAGAACTGCTTCCGGTCTGGACTCAAGGAGCGCCACGCGCGCTTGAAGAAAGGCGGGTAGCCAAACATCATCCGAACCGAGATAGGCGAAATACTTTCCCCGGCTGCGGCTCAGACCCTCATTGAGCGTGGCGCATAACCCCCGGTTGCGCCTGACAATCAACTCGCAGGGGAAAGGGCAATTTTTTAATTCCTGCTCAAGAATGCGGGGCGAGTCGTCAGTTGAGCCATCATCTATGACGATCAGCTCGCGCGGACTCCGAGTCTGTCTCATGATTGAGCGCAGGCAATCGGCCACGAAAGAGGCGTGATTGTGTGAAGGCACGACGACCGAAACGTCGAGCGCGCCCGTTCCTGCGCTCGCGTCTCTGTCAGTTGCTGTACCCAAATTGCGTTTCATCATTTAATGGCTGGCTAATCAAACAATCAAAGATTCGATAATCCAGCGCGGACACATCAACTGATTGCTCTTCATCCACGCTCTCCCTGGATTCCTGACGTGCGGCGCTTAAGACCTCCGCGCATTTCAGCAAAAGGTCATCGTTTCTTCTGTTAGCAAAGATAACGCTCCCCCTTGCTCTTTGACAAACATCACTGGCGACGACCGCGCAACCGAAGGCGCGCGCTTCGGCGACGCTGGTGCAATATCCATCGGTACATGTCGGTCGCACCATCAAGTCAGCCTTTTTCAATAAGGGCCAGAGTTCCTTTTGCCCGGTCATAAAATGAAAGTTGTCCCGGATTCCAAGCTCATCAATTCTGCGGTTAACGTCTTCGTAGTATTCCCGGTCGGAGATGTCGGCGAGGGCAAACAAAAGGCCGATATTTTCGTTGGTCTTCTTGAGCGCAGCGACCAATTCAACACACATATCCAGGCCGTAAATATCAACGCCCTGGTAGAAAGTAATGCCGGAGCCGTTGGCGACCAATAAAGGGCTTCTTGTTTCGACGAATTTGTGAACGTCGGCAGAGTAGGTCTCAAGAATTTTCGGCTCATCTTCCACCGGAGGATGAATAAAGGCATTCTGCACCTGAACACGGTTGAGCGGCAGCTTGACACCATGACCTCGATAATATGCTTTCAAATGCGAGCCAACTAAAATCAGTTCCCGGCTGCTGTTGACCATGTAGCTGAAGAGGCGCACTTTCAAAACATTCCACCGCTCCAGTTGACGCCAATTATGATCAATGACCTGAGCCTTGCTCGCCAGCCCGACGAGAAAGATGATGGCTAAAACGTAAAATGATGCGACGTTGATGCTGATTAAGTCATAGTTCCCTCTCGCTGTTAAAAAGAGGCTGGTGCAGTATCTGATCTTGCTTAAGGAACATGGATCAAGCACTACGACTTCGTGCCCGGCGTTCTCCATCTTTTGCTTGTATCGCTTGATAAAAACACTTACGCCACCAAGCGGAGGCGGGCACGGGCCAATCATCAGTACCTTCACGAATCAATCTCCCCATTTGATCTATCGTTTTCAGCGCAACGACGTTGCGGTTACACCTTAAGCAACCGAACCGTCATTCTAATCTGCCAGCGAGTTCTAACCGTTCGTCAGGTGTGGAATCTCGAATCCGCACGGATGCTAAAAAGTTTTCCCGAAGAGGCCGCTGGCGATGCCGCTCTGGTAGGCATACCATAATCCGAAGGCGATACTGAGGACTCCGGCTACCGCCTGTAATCCGTAATGGATGCCCGTGAGCTTGCGCGCGCTGAAGATAAAAGGCAGGGCGACCAAGCCGGACATCAGCAGCATTCCGATAATCGAGCCGAAGCCAAAGACCGCCAGATAAAGCAGCCCGAGCACAGGCGATTCGATTTGCGTGAGAATCAACAGCGTCAGCGCAGCCGATCCCGCCAAGCCGTGCATCGCGCCGACCAAAAAGGGTTTGATCCCAATGCGCGTCGCGGCGTGTGAATGCTCAGTCACAGGCTCGGAATGTTCTGTGTCTTTGTCGTGGAAATGAATGTGCGCGTGCGCTGTGCCGTCATGCCCATGCTGATGCACATGAATGTCGGAGCGACGGCGCAGCGCACGTATGAACGCATTGATGCCAAGGCCGATGATCATCAGCGCGACACCAAACTCCAGCCAACCGGATACCAGTTCCGGGATAGCAACTCGGAAGGCAAGCACTACCACCCCGACAACGATGAGGGACAGGGTATGCCCCGCTCCCCACAAACCTCCGACGAGCGCCGCCCGTCGCAAGTTGCGATGTTCGCTAACAATTGTCGAGACGGCGACGACGTGATCCACTTCAGTGGCATGTTTGAGGCCGAAGACAAGCCCTATTCCCAGAATCACCAGTGCGCCTTTGCCGCTGATATCCACTCCGCCGGTCTGTGATCCCAGTTGGCTAAACATGGCGGAGAGATTAAATCCACCCTGGACGAGCGCTTCGTAACAAATCAACAGGCCCACGCACATGATGACAAACGCGCTGACAGCAGGCAGCACCCGCACCAATCGGCCAGATGCAAAACGCTTCGGGCGCTTGAAGAAACGGCCTGCATAGAGAAAGGCCAACCCGACACCTGTCAGCGTCGCGGCAAGCCCGATGCTAAAGGCTATGACAAGCAATATCCCGAAGCCGACCCGGTGCAGCGAGATTGCCGAGAGCAACACGACGAGAGCTGAAGGGCAAGGAAGCAGTCCGCCGGATATACCGAGCGCAAGCAGGCTTTTCCATGTGATGGCCGAGCCGTCAGTGCCCGGCGGAAGATGCGTATGCTCGCTCCCGCCATCGTGCGAATGCGGAATGGTTGGATCACCATCATGATGATGAACTGCATGATCGTGCCCATCATGAGTATGGTCATGCGTGTGCGCGCCGTCGTGAGAGTGATTCGCATGATCATGCGCGCGTCCTCCGAGAGCGACGCGAAGCCTCCGCGCAAAGAGACTTAAACCAATGATTACGACGATAGCGCCTGAAATGACGCCCAAGATAGGAAAGAGTCTCTCCGGGACGATATACTGCGAGGCAAACAACGTCACCAG
>JACCVS010000796.1 GCA_013698055.1 Acidobacteriota bacterium | reverse complement strand
TAAATCAGAACTTACGACATTCGTACACAGCGTAAATCCAGTGATATGTTTTGAGTTCGATGTTTATTGACCCATTCTGTTATTGCTCAAAAGTGCAGTGTACCAATCTCGTAAGGACTGATTTAGGTGGAAAACCGAACCTAATTTCTTTATCCACCAATCACCTGAGTTATCAATGTAAGCAAGAAACTCTTTTATCTCCGAAGCGGAAAGGGCTTGTCGCTTCGTTCGTTTTGAAGCATTCAGGTTCAGCACCGCTCTTTTCATCGGATTACGAATAATGAGTTCATTATCTACGGCGTAATTGAGGGCGGCTTTAAGTGTTCGACAGAGCCGCGTAATTGTGGCGCTCGCCAGAGTCCTTCCGGTTAATGGGCTGACCCATTCTGTAAGCTGATTAAAGTATTGCTGGAAGTCGCTCGTCGTTAAATCTTTCAACCTTTTTCCGCAAATTGGGTATGGGTAGAGGTAGAGTTTAATGAACTGTGTGGAAACGGCATAGGTGTTAGCTGTAACGCTCGGTTTGTGTACTTCCTCTAAATATTGCCTGATGTAATCGCTCAACCGCGTTGATGCTTCAACTTGAAGAAGACCGCGACTACGTTTAAGTCTCTGCTCCAATAAATCCTGTGTCGCGCGTTCGAGAGTCCGCCAAGTTTTCGAGTAATATTTCCGCGTGCCGTCAGCCGTTTTACCGATATAAAGACGTATGAAGAACTGATTAAGACCACGTTCTATTACTATGCCAGCCTCAGTAGTATGTGTTACCGGATATTGTCTCATGTTATTCTTCCCTTGCCGCTGAGCATTCACACAAGATTCACACAAACAGCCGGATTGACCGTTGGTATGTGGGAAAGCAAACCGGTATGCATTGATTCAAGTCTTTCGTCAAAGGGGTCTTATGACCGTTGAAGAAACCCTCGCCGAACTCGTGAGTATTGATTCCGTTTCTAAGCGCTCAAACGCCGAAATCATTAAATATCTCGCTGCCCGCACAGAAGCTCTTGGCTGGCGAGCCAAGACCTTTCCCTACCGCGATGAGCGCGGTATTGAGAAAGTGAACATGATTGCGGTGGCGGGAACTGATGCGGAGAAGATAGAGGTGGAACTGGCACTCGTCGGGCACACGGACACCGTACCCTTTGACGCTGCCTGGACGGATGCCCTGCGATTAACGGAGCGTGACGAGAAACTTTACGGGCGCGGCGCGTGCGATACTAAGGGGTTTATCGCTGCGGCGCTGACGGCTATTGAGAGAATAGATTTGCGGAAGCTGCGTCGCCCTCTGGCGCTCGTCTTCACGGCGGATGAAGAGGTCGGGTGTCTGGGCGCTAAGGAATTGGCAGATGCACACGCCTTGAGCGCGCGTTACAGCATTGTCGGCGAGCCGACTTCTTTGCAGCCGATGCGCGCCGGAAAAGGTTATTGTCTGGCGGAGATTATTTTGCGCGGGCGCGAGGGGCACAGCGCGTATCCTGCGCTCGGGGCTTCGGCAATCTTTCGCGCGGCGCGTCTCGTCAGGCGCATCGAAATCATCGCCGAAGAACTCAAGGCCGAACAACTCGCGGCGTTCGAGCCGCCATACACTACCTTGAACGTCGGCATCATTCAGGGTGGAACGGCGAAGAACATCATTGCCGGAGAATGCCGGTTCACGCTCGAATGGCGACCTCTGCCGGGGCAGGCGGCGGCGTACCTGCTTGATCTGATCCGTGCGGCGATTGAGGATGAAAAATCGCGTGATGCGGATTTCGATTGCTCGCTCGAAGTCATCAGGCTTGATAATGGTATGGAGACGGCAAAGGATTCTGCCCTTGTCCGCCTTCTCGAAGAAGTGACGGCGCGCGAAGCCGGGACAATCTCCTTCGGAACGGAAGCGCCGCAGATGGCTGAGATGGGAGCCGAGGCGGTCGTCTTCGGCCCCGGCAATATCCGCGTCGCGCACCGGACAAATGAGTTTGTGCCCCTGGAAGAACTGCGCGAATGTGTTGAAATTCTTTCGCGCGCAATTGAACGCTTCTGTTTGTGAGTCAGAGCCGCCTGCTTAAGCTGGGCGGGTCTACAAAGGGAAGGATGAGGGCGGAGGGATGAGGGATGAATGAAGAGAAAGCAGAAAGCACACAAGAGGCTCCTGCCGATGTCTT
>JACCVS010000773.1 GCA_013698055.1 Acidobacteriota bacterium | reverse complement strand
GGGTTGTACATAGAATAATCGTTGAACTTTATCATCTCCGCGTATTGCTCGAACTTGGGCAGGAAATTCACCTTCGGCTCAGTCTCAAGGTAAGGACTCATCCAACTGAACATGGTGGCATCATCGGTCATGAAATCAGCGAAGAATGCCTTGTCCTTACGCTGCCATGCTTCAAACGAACTTTTCTCGCGAGCGATGATTGAAGCTGCGATGGCCTGTTGATTGGGTTCAGCGGAAGTGCCCTTCGTAATAAAGAAAATCCCGCTGGCGAGAACGAACAGAATGACTATCAAACCGAGTTGCTTTTTCATAAATTTCTCCTTGTGTAGAGTTGTAACGTGCATCCGCTGTTGCCGGACGCGAAGCTTCATTTAGCGAGGAGTAAATCTGTAACGCCGGAGGTATGCCGCGCGCATTCAACCTGATAACCACCCAAGTAGAGGCTGACTGCCATGATCATTGGCCGACAGGCGGTTGCCAAAGTTCTACCTTGTTTCCTTCTGGATCGATGACCCAGGCAAACTTTCCGTACTCGGAATCGTCGATCTTCTCGAGAACGTTGCAGCCTTCTTCGCGCAAGACTTGGACGAGGGCGTGGAGATCCTCCACCCGGTAGTTGACCATGAAAGTTGCAGTGCTGGGCGCAAAGTGGTCACTTTGCACTGAATCAATAGACCAGATGGTTGTTCCGGCAACCGGCTTACCTTCACCGTCGGTCCAAGTGAAAGCCGTGCCACCCCATTCTTGGACATCGACTCCGAGGTACCGCTTATACCAAGCCTGTAGCGCCGGAGCGTCTTTGGCTTTGAAGAAGATGCCGCCAATGCCAGTGACTCGCTTCATTATGTTATCCATATTCCTCCTATGTTTTGATACTGCCGGGTTCTTGTGGTTTGCTAGTTCACGAAGGCCTAACGCCGGAGGTATGCCGCGAACTTTTGACTGAAGTAGAGAGCGCGTGTGATGCCAGATGATGGCATCAGGAAGTTAAGCGCCGCTTAACTTGACGAGCGAAATGGCCGCGCCCGTGGGATCGTTGATGACGCAGAAGCGACCCACATTCGGAATGTCCATCGGGGGTACGCGGACTGTGCCGCCAAGCTCTTCGGTGCGCCTGGCCGAAGCGTCCACATCGTCAACGGCCACATAAGACATCCAATGCGAGGGCATCTCGCCACCACCACACTCTTCAGTTATCTGGTACATACCGCCGATGTGCTTGTCGCCGACGACGATCTCCGTGTAATTCATGCCCGCTGCCTGGCTCCCCGTGAGCTTCCAGCCCAGAAGCTCCGTGTAAAACTTCTTTGCTGCCTCAACGTCTTTGCTGGCAAGCTCTGCCCAGCAGATTGTGCCGTGCGGGATTGATTCATGACTTTGGGTTTGTTCAGGTGCGGTTGCGGTTGCTGTTTGTTCTAACATAGTTTTCTCCCTCTGAGAGTTAAAGTTTAGAAGAACTATTTCAACGGAAAAGCCTGGTTTCAGTCCGAACTGATGAAAATCGGACGGGCGAGGTATTTACATGAAAAGCCGTTTGACTTCTGGCTTCGTTCGGGAGATTTTGAAAATAGAAAAGGTGAGTTCGGTCCCTCCCGTTAACTCACCTTTTCAAACCCACCCCTTGCTCGTTCGTTGAGAGAGGGACCGTGTCCTAGCTTTGATAATTCACTCGGCTCTTAGTGCGCTGCGAGCCATTCGTTGAAAACTTCAGATTCTTCCTGCTTGCCGCTCCAACGAGCGCGGTTCTTACCCGTCAGCGCAAGCACCATCGCCTGGTGCTGTCCAGCGCGGTCGCCAAGGCGCTCGAAGTAGTTGTAAAGACGGTCAATCCGCCTGACGGATTCGCGCGCCGCCTCGGTTGTTTTGAACGACAGCACGTTGCGGAAGAACCGGGAATAGATGTTCTGTTCGCGCGCCGTCGTGGTGTAAAGATCAAAGTAGCCCGTGATCAGCCCCGCGCCCTGCAAGACCTGGGCGACGTAACTTGGTCGCGCCGCAACCCGGCGCACAATCTGCGCGATATCAGTCACACCGCTCGCATAGATCGCGATGATCTGCTCCTTCTTGGAACGAGGCTCTTCATTCGTCTCAGTCTCGTCGTGCGGCCTCTCCTCGATGAGTCTTCGCTGCGTTTCTTCCGCATATTCGAGTTCCATCGCCAGTGGCCGCGTGTGTTGCTCGATCATCTCTTCAGTAGTCATTGTCTTTGTACCTCCCAAAAAGCAGTGGTCGGTGGCCAGTTAAAGGCAAAAGCTATACGCTGCTTCTCGCCCGGTATTTACTGACCACTGGCCACCGACCACTGTTTCCTAGCTCGCGCGACGCATTCCGCTCGCGGCTTCTTGCTGCAAGTTCTTCAGATGGTCTATGAAGCTGCTGGCTGCGCGCTTCGAGAGTTCATCCGTCTTGCAGCGAAGCACAGACTGGCACTCTTCCTCGACATCCACGCCAGCCTCACGCGCCAGAGCGCGGATCATGCCGAGCTGCTTCGGAGTGACCAGATCGGCCATCGACTTAGCCAGCGGGTCGCGCGGGAACTCGCTCTGGGGCGCAGTGCCCTCTCTCTCGATAACTTCAGACTCGCGTTGGTAAAGCTCACGCGCGATGCCGAATTTGACCGCCGCGCGCTTCAGAGC
>JACCVS010000743.1 GCA_013698055.1 Acidobacteriota bacterium | reverse complement strand
TGCCGTCACCTTGCGGCTCCGGGTGCAGGTGGTTGAACTCAACGAGGTCGCTTGAGACCACCAGAAGATGCATGGGCTTTTCATGCACGATCTGCAAGTCTTTGACGGTCGCCCCCTTAGCGTCCTTTACCGTGAAGATGAGCGAGGCGCTCTCGCCCGCTTTGACTTCATCGGGGTTCGCCACCAGTTCCGCGTGATACGGAGACGCATTGTTAAGTGACGTGTGAATGATATTGCTTACTTTCGTAGGCTTCGTATCGGCGGTAGTAGTGCCGGTGGGCTGTTCAGTCTTCGCACAGCCAGTGGCGATAACTACTAAAGCGAGGGCTAACCCCGCCACCAGGAATTGATGAGTGTGATTGATGATTGCTTTTCCTATTCGATTCATGTTTCTTCCCCTTTTAACCTGTTTTGATAAAGTTCATGTTCCGGGCTGCGTCGTGCGTAGTTGATAAATGCCTTCAACGACGACGCGCTCTCCCGCCTGTAAACCCGATTTGACTTCGTAGGACTCCTGCCCTTCGGAGCCGAGCACGACGACCCTCTTCACGAATCTTTCGCCGCCATCGAAGACGAAGACGTAGGTGCGACCCTGCTCGGTGATGACCGCTGCTTTCGGGACACTCAGCACCGTGTTGCTGCCGGAAGTGTCTATGGTGATCTCGACGAACATGCCGTCGCGTAGCCGGTTCAATGGGTTCGGCACCTCGTAGATGACGGGTATCGTCCGCGACTCCGGATTGACGGTCTGGCCGATGGTTACGAGACGCCCATCGCCACCCTCGCCGATGCGGTAAACCTCGCCGGGAATCCCGGCTGCAGTGTAGGAGGCGCGCCGTGACTCGCGCACTGTGGCGAGGTCTTTCTCGAAGACCTGCGCTTCGAGAAAGACGGTCGTGAGATTGACGACGCTTAAAAGCTCCGTACCCGCTTCGACCTGCTGGCCCGTCGGAACTTTCATCTCACTGATCATCCCGGTGACGGGCGAGAGCAGCGGGAAAGTGCGCACCGGATTGATGCGCGCGACCGACTCACGGGCGAGGCGCGCCTGCTGAGTGGCCAGGCGAGATTGCTGTTCGGCTGAGGCGACTTCCTGCTCAACCAGGCGCACGGCTGTCTGTGCTTCTTCGACTCGCTTTCTGGGGGCCGCCCCAACTTCCAAGAGATTCGTCGCACGCTTCAACTCGCGTTGTGCCTGAGTGAGCCGCGTGCGCGCCTGCTGCGCCAGCGCTGCCTGCTCGGCCTGCTTTGATTGTTGCTCTAAGGCTGCGGTGCGAAGCCCGATGCGCTGCGCTTCAAGGTTCGCCTGATCGGGTGCGCCCAAGATTTGCTCGACGGTACCGATCTGCTCACCCCGCCCGACGGACGTGCCGAGTGTAATGCCCCGCTTGAGGAAAACCCTGCCCGACACTGGCGGCACGATGACGGCGCGGGCGTCCGGGCGTGCACGAACTGCTCCCGTGACTTTGAGGCCGCTCGTGATCTGTTGCTCGGTGATAGGGAAAGTGCGGATGTTGAAGAGTAACTGCGACTCTTTGGGGATGTTTATTTGAGCGCCGGAGCCGCCGAGCGCGGGGTCGCCCGCGCTGGTCGCCTCTCCGGGAGTTTGGACATCCACATTTGCCGCCTGAAGGTCAACAGAAGCTCTCCGCTGCCGTGGTGGCTCGAAGTACGAGAGCGCGAGCGTGCCGAGGATGAAGAAGAGAACCGCGGCGGCGGCTACGGGCAAAGTCTTGCGAACTGCTGCGCGCACGGGCGTGCCATCTCGCGACCACGAGATGTAATAGCCTACGACCGCGCCCGCCGACAGTAGAGTCAATATTGAGAGGCCGAGCCAGAAGGCCCAGTTAATGGGTGCGCTGACAACGGCGACCGGGAAATCTATTGAGAGCTGGCGGTTGTCGCTCGTGCGGAGATCGAAGATGATCTTGTAGTCGCCTGCGTTCTTAAATGTGTAATGAACGCCGTATGCGCCCTCACCCTCGCGGTGCGTCGCCAGCTTGTCAGCCACCAGTTGACCATCGGCGGTCATTACCCGCGCCGAGACATTAGCGTCCGTCACTGGTAAAGGATCACCGCCTCCGAACCCCCCTTCAACTTTCTCGCTGAAATTGGCGGCGAACTGCACCTCTTCGCCCGCTCGCGAATCTGCGGGCGATTGCAACATTCGAACTTTGAACTTTCCGGCGGGCGAATCCACATTCCGCTCAGACGCGCGAACTGAAGCACCCGCCTTGGCCGTTGCCGGAGCCGCAGTCTTCTTTTCCCCGTGATCTTCCCCCTCGTGTGCCAGTGCCTGAGGCATGAGCATGAGGGTGATGCCCAGAACGGCAGCAAGGATGGCTACAGCACCGCCTGCGCGCCTACCCCAGAGGCACGCAGTTAAATTTCTCATCACTAATTGATTTGATCTAAGCATCTTTTAGTGCACGTCCGGACCGCCGTAGAGTGCCTGCATTGTCAGGATGTCAACATGCACGGCGGCAGCAATCGCCTTGGCCATCGCCTCATCAACGCCCTGCGCTTTGAGGTCTCCGCCCGGCTGGAACTTATCGTCGTGGCCTTTACCTTTGAACTGCTCAAGGAATCCTTGCGCGACACCTTCGGCGCGCACTTCCTTGATGTATGGCTTGCCCTCACGACTCTCGTAAACGATAGTGATTTCTTTGCCGCCTGCCTTGACTAACGTCGCCGCGCCGATCTGCTTACGAGCCCCCCCTGAAGAAGAGAACGCGAGATATGAATGGTGATCCGTATCGGGAACCTTGCTGCCAGACTCTCGCTCGATCATCGCGCTCTGCGAGGTGGAGATATCTTTGTGCTGCTTGGTGAATGATTGCGCGTCCGCGAAGACTGCTTTCACTGCCGCAGGGATGTTCTCATCCGCAGCGTGCCCTGGCTTACTCGGTTCCGGCGCGCTCGTGTTACCGGACGTGGTCGGAGGAGCGACGTTTGTAGTTGCCTTTCCGGTAGTCGCGTTCGAACCCGTCTCCTCCGTCTTCCCGCACGCCGCACTGAGAGCCGCGAGCATGCTGATAATTGCGATGATGATGATCTTCCTCATAATTATTTTTCCTCTTTTTTCTTTGGTAGTGAATCTGTTTGTTGCAACAAATCGAGAGGGGTTGCCGACGCCGGCGTCACCGTTGTTGACACTTTCGGTTGTGGCGTTGATGAACCTTCTACAGGGTTTGTCAGAATGCGTGGCCACACATTGTCAGGGAGGAAGACCGAAACGGGAGCAGGTGCGAAAGCCGAATTGGGAAGCGGTGCGCCGAGGGCACTTTCCAGTTCAGCGAGCGCGCTGTAGTAGTCGCGCAGTGCTTCGTTATACCCGGTCTCACTCTCAATGAGACGGCGCTGCTCGTTGATCACGTCAAAGATTGAGAACTCACCCAGCCCGTAGGCTGCGCGGACGCTCTTCAGGTTCTCCTCGGAGCGCGGGATGATCTGCGTCGCGTAAAGCACCACGGCCTCGGCTGCGGCGCGATAACGCCGGTAAGCCAAAGCCACGTCGCGCTTGATCGTCGCCTCCAGAAACTCTCGCTGCCTTTGAGCCTGCGCTCGCTCGCCTACAGCCGATGCGATCTCGCCCTGATTTTTATTAAAGATGGGGAGGTCAATAGCCACGCCGAAGCGCAGGAAGTTGTCGGTCTGCCCGATGGGGCCACCGAGCATTTCAGGGAGATCCGTGATTCCTTTTTCGCGCGTGTAATGCACCGAGCCTGTGACGTTGGGTGTCGCCTGTGACCTGGCAAGGCTGATGCGAGCAGAGCCCAACTCTTCTCCCAGTCGCGCGGCCTGAAGATCGGCCCGCTGCCTGAGGGCCGTCTCCACGGCTTCAGTCAGCGAAAGGTCGAGTCGCGGGGGCCGGGCCGGGAGCGGCGCTAAGCGTAAAGGGTCTGTGATTTCGTAGCCCGCGAGAGCGCGTAGCG
>JACCVS010000735.1 GCA_013698055.1 Acidobacteriota bacterium | reverse complement strand
AGGTAGGGCAGAGCCGCTCATCAATGAAGCCTTCGACTTCATGCTTACCGATGATGACAACGCCTCTTTCTTCGTTTTCTGTTACGTTCAACATCTGGAAATCTAACGCCCGAATTAACCGGGCGCGACGAACCGCCGAATCCATCCAAGTTCTCGATAAAAGCAACGCTATTCGCGCTCCGGTTGAATGAGTTGTTATGCGTCGTCGCATCACAGATTCCAATGTTGCCCGAAATCATTCGTGTGCAATTGAGGCACTTCGCCCTGCCTCTGAGGAATTGGATTAAGAATCATTGTGCCTGTGCCATCCGGTACAATATTCACGCTGCCAATCAGCCTGTAATTACAACAATCCCATTTCGGCAAATCTGTCTGAGCATTCCAAACAGACCAAGTGGCGCCGCCATCTGTTGTTACAGCATACATCCAGCCCATGAAAACATACCCAACTCGATCATTCACAAATCGAACTTGGTCACGCGGGATAGGATTAGGATCATCATGCCGGAAAGTCATAATCTCACGCCAATTATTCGAGGTTGATGGTGCAGATTGAAAGACATAATAAGCACCGGCTACGAAACCACCATTCTGCTCGGCATGGCGGTCAATTTTCACCTTGAAAGTTTGGTTAGAGGTTTCCCAGCTTTCTGTGATTTCGCCAATAGAAGGGCGAAAAGAACGCAAAAGAAAGCCTACCGCCAAGATGATAATAGCTAGCGCGATAATAATTGCTGGAAGTTTCCGTTTCATACATTCACCTCTTCAGACGCATAACGCCCGGATTCACGCGCCGGGCGACAATGAAGCAAGCCTTCAATCTTGCGGATGAAAGCTGCGCTCAACCCGGTCGCGTGCAAGCCGTTGTTGGGCTGCCCGTGATTGAAGCCATTCAACCTGCGCCCCTCACCGCGCAGGGGATTATTCAACGCCCGCCTTGCGATGTCCAGAATAAGCGGAAGCGCGGCGGCAGGGCGTGGGACGTGAGCTTTCAACCTTCCCTTGTGGAGAGCCGCGCGCCGCACCAGAGCGACAAGTCTCGCGCTCGTTTCTAAAATTCAATGCGAGCAGCCCAACTACTGATTATGTGTACGGCGTACACATAATACTCCGATTAGGCGTGTTATCAATACCGAGTATACATAACACGCCGAATTAGCGTGTTATGTGGAATGGTTACACATAATCACTCTTTGGATGTACCCAATCAACATCACAAACGCAGGGATAAGGAATTTTCTTTCGAGGTTATCGGACTCAGAATACGATGCGGCCTTTCAATCTAAATCAGTCGCCGCCTCAACAGGTCGAGCGCGGCCTGTGAAGCGCGCCAGCGGATGAGGTGGCGGTCGCCCGGCAACATCAGCTTGCGGTGTTCCGTGTGCGCGTCGTCGGAGAGGGCGATGAAGACGAGGCCGACGGGTTTTACTTCCGTTCCGCCGCCCGGTCCGGCGATGCCCGTCACGGAAATTCCGAAATCTGTCTTGGCGCGCTGGCGCACGCCCTCGGCCATCGCTTCGGCGATTTCCGCGCTGACCGCTCCGTGTTTCAGTATCAATTCAGAATCAACGCCAAGCGAACGAATCTTCGCGTCGTTTGAGTATGTAACCACACCCTCCATGAAATAGACGGACGAGCCTGGAACTTCCGTCAGGCGTTGGCTGATGAGTCCGCCTGTGCAGCTTTCAGCAACGGCGAGAGTGAAGCCGCCGACCGCGAGCCGCAAGCCGACCACTTCCTCCATCGTCTCGCCGCGAAAAGCGAAGATGGAATGCCCCAGCCGTTCCTCAATCTGCCCGGCGAGACCGTCGAGCAGTAATTCCGCTTCACTTTCCGTCTTTGCCTGCGCCGTTAAATGAATCTCGACTTCGCTGCGATTGAAAAGAATCGTCGTCTGCGGATTCTTGTACTGCGTGTAAACCGGGGCGATCTTTTCATCAATAGCTGATTCGCCCATTCCGACGACGCGCAGAACGCGACGCACCACGCGAACGTCGCCCGCTTTGGCGATGAGTTTCGGCAGCACGAACGTCTCGAACATCGGGCGCATCTCGCGCGGTGGGCCTGGCAGCAGGCCAATGCTGCGGCCTTCGTATTCGATATACATTCCCGGCGCGCTGCCATGCGGGTTATCTAAAACTTCGGCTCCTTCAATTACCATCGCCTGCCGCGAATTGATTTCAGGCATCTGGCGTCCCATGTCGAAGAACTTGCGGCGAATGGCTTCCAGGACTTTTTCATTGAGCAGCAGCCTGCGATTCATCGCCCGCGCCGCGATCTTGCGCGTGATGTCATCTTCAGTCGGCCCCAATCCGCCCGTCATTATCACGACGCGGGAACGCTTCATCGCATCCCTGATCGTTTCTTCGAGCCGCGCGTCATCATCGCCGACGATGGTTTTGAGCTTAACTTCGATTCCGATGCCGTTGAGCTTCTCAGTCAGCCAGAGGCTGTTCGTGTCCGTGCGCTCGGAGGTCAGGAGTTCAGAGCCGATAGCGATAATTTCAGCAGTGAGCATAAGTTTATTAAAAGCGTTCGACTACTTTGGTTTTATTTTTCTTCGGCAACGCTGAACACTTTGATCTCGCGCACCCACATGATGAAAGGTCTGTTGGGCGGCCCCTGCTGCGCCGGCTGGAACACTCTGGCACGTGTGGCGACTACAGGCGCAAACTCAAAAGCCATCCTGTCGTAATCCTTATCCGGCTCTAAACGGGAGATTGTTTCCCAGCGCCCACGCTCGTCCATGATCTGCAACTCGGCGCGGCGCGAAGGCATGAAACGATTGCGATCAAATCCCCAGTAAATATAAACTGCAGCCAGGCGAATGGGTTGATCGAAGCTCATCTCGATCCAGTGCGGCGTTTGAGTCTCGGCGGATGCCCAGTTGCCTTCGTTGTATCTCATCTGTGCGATGCGCCGCACATCCCATTCATTATCGGTCAAAGGCTTTTGCGTATAGCCTTCATAGCTTGAATCCACTGCGATGCGCGCAGGTTTTACTTCTACGAGCGCGGTCTCCGGCGTTTGCGCGGGTGTCCCAGACTCCTGCACGATTGGCTTGTTTTCCGGCGAACTGCTGCGGTTGGCAAAGAAGATGATCGCGCTGACAAGCACAAGAGCAGCTGCGGAAACTCCGAGCCAGATTCCAAGAGAGCGTTTCCTGCGCCACTCACCAGCCTCATAGTGTGTGAGCTTGACGGTTGAAGGCGAGCTGCCGAGTTCGTGCCCGCAATGACGACAACGCATGTCAGATGCCTGAGACGCCGCTCCGCATGACGGGCAGGTCTGTGCTTTGATGGGCTGCGTCAAATAACTTTCACGCCCCGGCTCAGGAATGGTCGAGGCAACCATCTCCTGTGTCCCGACTTTGATTCGAGGAGGCGCAGCAACATTTTCGCCCTTCTGGATGTCCCCGGTCTCACGCCCGCGCACGTGGCGCAATGCGCGTAAAAATTCTGTCCCCGAGGCAAAACGGTTCTCCGGTTTCTTTTCCAGAGCACGCAGGATAATGGCATCCAGCTCTGGCGTCAGTTGCGGATTGATTCGGGACGGAGAGACGGGTTGTTGTTGAATGTGCGCGCGGACAACTTCGAGTTGCGAGAGTTTGCCGCCCTGATCGTGAAAGGGAGGCTCGCCCGTCAGCATCTCGTAAAGAATGACACCCAGGCTATAGATATCGGAGCGCGGATCAACGGGCGCGCCCTCAGCCTGTTCGGGCGAAACGTATTCCGGTGAGCCGTAGTTTCCGCCCGTGTTCGTCTTCTCCGAGCCGACGAGTTTGACAATTCCGAAGTCCGTAATCTTCACGTGGTCGTCAGGCGTGATGAGCAGGTTCGCGGGCTTGAGATCACGGTGAATCAGTCCTTTGTGCGATGAGCCGTCCTGATCCTGATAAACAAAGTTCTGTGCGTAAGCGATTGCCGCCAGCATCTGCTCGAAGAGGTCTAGAGCGCGGTCAATTGGCAACGGGCCAATCTCGCGCTCAAGAAGTTGAGCAAGCGAACGTCCCTCGACTAACTCCATCACAATGTAGTAGGTCTGCTCGGCGATGATGAAGTCGTAGATTTTGACGATGCCTGGGTGGTCTAGCTGTGACTGGATGAAGGCTTCTTTCTCAAAGCGGGAGCGAAGACGGCGCAGGTCGCGGCTGTTGCCTGCGCTGATGGACTTGATGGCGACCTCGCGCGGCAACTTCAGGTGATGGCCACGATAGACAACGCCCATCCCACCGCGCCCGATGCGTTCCTCAATGCGATAGTTCCCGATGATTGTGTCAGTCGCCACAGCCTTAATGAAATGCTAAATTAAAAATGAAAAATGCAAAAATCAAGAAACGAAAGTTGCTCACCCATTTTCACTTTCGCATTTTTCATTTTTAATTTAGCATTTTCAAGCCGTCTTCTTCTCTTCTTCGTAGAGATCGCGTAAGACCTCTGCAATGGGCGGTGGCGCAACGTGATTGCTCTGGCGGCGTGAGGTCTCTGTCTTAATCGCCGAATCCCCATTGGCGGATGTTTGATAAAAGGAATTATCAGGTGCCAACGCCGGTTTGAGAGGGGCGATGAAGCTCAATCGCTCGCGGCATTCGGCCAGCATGAAGGCCGCGCGATTGTGGCGTGTGCGTTCGAGGCTGCGGATGGCCCCCATCGTTTGCGGCGCAACAGCAGGCTCGCGCTCCAGCTTTCTCAGAATCTGAACGTAGCGGCGAAGCTCTGCGGAAGGCGCGAGGCGATGGCGCTCATCCGAAAGATCGTTCTCGACGATGTAAGAGAGATGCTCGGCAGCGGCTTCATGGTCGCCAGCCTTGTAATAAAGCGCGCCAAGTGCGAAGTATACCAGCGGGGGCGGGTCTGACATCGAGCGCAGAAGGCTCTCGCCGCGTTCGATGACCTCCGCAATCTCAAACCCGAACCAGTGCCGCTCTTCGTCGCGCAGGACATCGTTAGCCGCGATATAGAACTCGAAGATGCGACCGCTTTCCTGATGCTCTGTGTGCTGCACAGCACGCCAGATAAAAAAGGTGACGGTGGCAAAAAAGATAATCACTGAGAACGGAATTCCCATAACCCCGAGCATCGCGATGATGATAATGATTGAGAGCAGCTTTTGCGCCGCTTCCCTACCCTGTTGGTTCATAAAAATAGAATCCAGAAGCCGGGAGTCAGTCAAAGCAGAATACAGGAGCCAGAATCCAGAAGTCAGAATAAAAACAAAATCGGTTTCAGCCTATTCATTCTGACTCCTGACTCCTGAATTCTGTATCCTGCTTTTCATGACTCCTGAATTCTGCTTTTCAAATTTTTCTCTGATCGCCGCGCCGGCTTCCTCTGTCGAGAGCGTGCCTCCGAGATCGCGCGTCGTCTCTGTGCGGGCAATCGTTTCACTGACCGCCCTTTCAACTTCCTCGCTTGCTTCATCGAAGCCAAGATATTCTAGCATCATCGCGGCAGTCAGAATAGAGCCAACCGGATTAGCAACGTTTTTTCCGGCCAATGGCGGCGCGCTGCCATGCACGGGTTCAAAGAGAGAGACGCGCCCCGGATGAATATTGCCGGAAGCCGCCAACCCCAATCCTCCCTGAAGCGCCGCACCGAGATCAGTCAGGATGTCGCCGAACATGTTGTTCGTGACGATGACTTCGTATTGCGATGGGTCTAACACCATGAACATCGTCATGGCGTCAACATACTGGTGATTGGCCTCAATTCCTGCACAACGCGACGCTACTTCTTTGAAGACTCTCTGCCAGAGGTCACCACCGTAGCGCTGCACGTTGGATTTGTCGGCCATCGTCACACGCCGCCGTTTGTGCTTGCGCGCGTAGGCGAAAGCGGCCTCAATGATTCTTTCAACACCGCGCCGCGTGTTCAATTCCTCCTGCGTGGCAATCTCGTCAGGAGTCCCTTTTTTGAGAAAACCACCCGCACCGCAATAAGCCCCTTCGGTGTTCTCACGAAAGACGACGAAATTAATATCCGCAGGCTGGCGGTCGCGCAACGGTGTCAACCGCGCATCGAGCAGTCGCACGGGGCGCAGGTTGATGTAAAGATCAAGACCCCGTCGCATCCCCAACAGGATGTCTTCGGCGTGCTTGTTTGAAGCAACGCGCGGATCACCGAAGGCCCCGGCGAGGATGGCATCAAACTCGCTTGAAAGCATCTCAAGCGCGCCTTCGGGCAAGCTGATGCCTTCTTTTAAGAATTTATCAGCGCCCCAATCGAAATGCGTCAACTCAAGCTCAACCCCGTGGGTCTCGCGCAAGCGATCAAGCACACGCACGGCTTCCCGGATAACTTCCGGGCCGATTCCGTCGCCTGGAATGACAGCGATTTTTTTTCTCGTTTCCGGCATCAATATTTCCCGATCAACGTTGCAAACAGGCGACCTATCGTGCATTCCCTTCTCAAGAATTATTGTGAGGCAGGTTTGGATAAAAGACGCTGTTCGATGCGTGGAAGGCTGGCGAGCACAACGTCGCCGACAATCTTCAAGCTCTGTGGCGAGATTTTATCGAGCGTGTCTTCCGCTGTGTGCCAGTACGGGTATCCGCCTAGTTGTATAATGTCAATACACTCGACGCCCGCCTGCATGAACGGCACATGGTCATCTTCCACGCTGTCCTCGCGCTCGACGAACTGCGCGCTGTGACCTATCTCGCGCGCCGTGTTCCAGATAATGTCATTGATCCAGACCGTGCCCATGTCGTCGCGCGGAATCTCAAGATTCTTATAGCCGATCATATCCAGCAGAATCATCGCGCGCAGGCGTTTGAGTTCTTTGTTCTCTTTGAGGCGCTGGACGTAACGCCGACTACCGTAAGTGTTATCAGGCCCGTCCGGGTTCTTGCAATCATCCCAGTTTTCGCAAAAGGCTTCTTCGCCATCAAAGAAGGCAAACCAGTAGGTGAAGCGCGGCTTTCCTTGCGCGGCGAGAGCGCGCGCTAACTCAAGAAGCGCTCCGGTCGAAGAGCCGCCGTCGTTTGCGCCGACGAAGCGAAACTCTTTAAAAAATTTCGTATCGTAATGGCTGGAGAGCATTATCACGTCGCTCGACTCGCCCGGAAGCTCTGCCGTTACGTTAGCCATTTTCCGTTCGCCGATGGGGGTCTTCGCCTGCCATTCATCAACTGTCACGTTCAAGCCATAAGATTTCAACTCGCTGACGATATACTCGCGCGTTCTGGCAAGCTCACTTGACCCGGCGGGGCGCGGGCCAAATTCAATCTGCTTGCGAACGTGCGCGAAAGCTCGTTCCCCATCAATCGCCAATTTCGGAGAAGCATTCGCCGGTGAAGGCGAAGCGGCGGGCGTTGAACCTGTTCCGCCGCTATTGTTTGATTTGGAGCCGTTGCCGGGACACGCCGTAAAACAAAGAGGGAGCGCCAGGAAGAGCAGGAGCAAAAAGCCCCTGTGCCCGTTTTTCGTGGGCAAAGCGTTCGAGCTTTTATTCGAGGATGGCTTCATTAGCAGGCAGAAATTCGCAGGAAGCGCTGTCACTAAATTTGTGTTTGACGAGAAATTTAACCGGCGGGCGATTCTTAATTCTGCGCCGATTCCTCTGAGCCTTTCACAGTTTGTTCCGGGCGATGCTCTTCGGGTCGGTGCGCCGCACGATCAACTGCGCTCAGCGAGCG
>JACCVS010000717.1 GCA_013698055.1 Acidobacteriota bacterium | reverse complement strand
CTGCATCTTCACGAAGGCGCGGGTCGTTGAACCTGAGCAGGATGTCCGCGATCAGATTGCCGATTAACACGGCAATCGAAGTTATCAGCACGACGCCCATCAGCAGTGGCACGTCGCGGCTGCGCACCGCCAGCACACTCAACAATCCGAGTCCCGGCCAGCCCAGCACCGTTTCGACAATGACAGACCCGCTGACCAGACCGCCGATGCTGTAGCCGAAGATCGTAATCAGCGGATTGAGCGCGGCGCGCAGAGCGTGTCTCAGTGTCACAACTCTTTCCGACAAGCCTTTGGCGCGCGCCACCTGCACAAACTCTTCTCGAAGCGCCGCGCCCAAACCGTCACGCACCTGCGCGAGAAAGAGCGCGATGACCGGAACTGAAAGCACGAACGCGGGCAGCAGAATTTTCAGAAGCGACTGGCTCGCGCTATCCGCACCCGCGCCGTTGCTGAACAAAGATGTACGCGCGGCGAAGGCCAGTGCGACAAGCGCTAGCACGATGCGAGGCGTCGAAGATGCGAGCATGACGACCGCTCCGCACAATTTGTCTATCCAGCTACGCGGGCGTCGCGCCGCCATCGAGCCGAGCGGAATCGCAATCAGCCATGCCAGCAGAAGCGCGACCGCCGAGAGCGAAAGTGTATTGAGCAGACGCGGCCAGAGAATCGTCCACACGGGCGCGCGGAAAGAGAACGATTCGCCCATCTCTCCCCGCGCAAGTCCCCCAAGCCAGCGCGCGTAGCGAACAGCGACGGGCTGATCTAATCCGTAGACGCGCTGCTGCTCTTCAAGCGATCTGTCCGACACCAGCGGATCGTTCCTGAGCGTCGTCAACGCATCACCCCCGGCAGCCGCAAGCAGCGCGAACGTCACCACCGAGACGACAAGCAGTACGAGTATTCCCTGAAGCAATCTTGAGAATATCAGTTTCAGCACGAAGTTTATCTATCATCTATTAGCGACTGGCGACAAGAGGCAGCGGATGCGAATAGCATTCCGGCTCGAAAACAATAGACAAAGCCATCTTGTAAGTGAGGTATAATTCCGCGCCTCTCGTACTTATGCGGCTTTATCCCCATTGAATAAGTTAGATATCTTCTGTTTCGCTAAACGTATGAAATTTTCAAGCATAATATTTATCGGCGGATTATTGTTAAGCATCTTGACGGCCACCGCACAATCGTCACGTTTGGAACCCGTCAAGTTGAGCGATTATACAAATTCAAAACCTATGAGTTGCGCAGACCGCCAAGCTGGTATTGACGTAATAGGCCAAAGAACTCCCGCCGACGAGTTAATTATTGTGATAGCGCGTCTGGGTACCGGAGAAACAAGACCGAACCTTAATCGGCGAAGGTTGCATAATGTACGGGTGTTTTGGACGGAATTCCTAGAAAAGACCGCTAAGCGTAAACCGGAAACAATTGTTTTAGGTGAAGCGGAGAGAATTAAAGGCCACGGACATCTTGAATTTTATGTGAGCGCAACCGGCGACGTTGAGTTTCATCATGTGCTTCATGTTGGTAATTGGATGAAGTTTTCTGGCGTTCACTTCAATGAGGGCAACACATAGCAACTCATTACACCTAGCGCCTCGATAGTGCGCTTTTCATCATCTTTCTTTGCGGTGGAGAGAAAGCGATGTTGTGGCAACTATATCGCGAGAGATTCTTCCCCATCAACATCAGCACACAAAGGGACGCGCTGGTGATTGATGACAGGCGGCCTAGTGACGACCTGTTGTTGTTCGTTACCCTCCTCGTAGGGTCGCTGTTTATTTCCGCAATACTTCTTCGACCGTTAATTGCCAATGGTATCTACTGGCCGCTGGCGCTATTCCTGCTGCCAGCTCCAATCTTTGCCGTCAAGTGTCTGCGGCGATCCTTTCGTGAGAAATACGTTTTCGACAAAAGCCAGGAGACTTACACCTTCAAGCGACGCAGTGTGTTGAAAAGCCCGACCACGCAAGGCGACCTGAGCCTGATTCGCGCCGTCCAGATCGAAAGAACTAGGGTGACGACGGAAGACAGGACTAAAGAAGTTTTTCGCGTCGTGCTGCTCTTGCGACAGGGATTGCTACTCGGGGCTTCAGATAGTTTGCCGCTACGGGAAGGGTTGCCGCTTGGCTCAACCTACGAAAGCGAAGCGCAGATTGCCAATGCGATTGCTAATTTTCTCGACCTGGGGGTGCCGGAGACGGTTGATGTTTTACAATTTCAGAGAAATTGAGATTAATGAACTTAAATGAAGCAAGACGAGTTGCGAAGAAGGCCAACCTGTTATTAACTGTGAGGTATGACTTCCTTTCGAACTAATGATGCAGATTTTGAGAGCCGTGTCCGCGAGAACTTTGCGCGCCAGCATGTCATGCAATTGATCGGTGCTAGCCTCAAGCGAGTCGAACCCGGCGCTGTTGACATCGTGCTTCCCTATCGGAAGGACCTGACGCAGCAGAATGGTTACATTCATGCCGGCATACTAACGACGGTGGCCGATAGCGCGTGTGGATATGCAGCCTACACGCTGATGCCTGCCGGCTCTGAAGTCCTGAGCGTGGAGTTCAAGGTCAACCTCTTGCGCCCGGCAGCGGGAGAGTTGTTCGTGGCGGAGGCGAGAGTCCTGAAAGCCGGGAAGACGTTGACGGTGACAAGGTGCGATGTTTACGGTCGGGTAGCCGACGAGGCGAAACTGGTTGCGACGATGCTGGCGACGATGATTCGTCGGTAGGTGGTCTCTCATTAATCGGCGATATCGCCGAACAAATCACAAGATGTTCCTCGATGGGGGAAACAAGTCGCCTGCCGACGAGCCATTGCTTTATCAAGCCACCAACGAGTGTCTTTACAAAAAACGGCTCTGGACATCCGTCCATATCCGTGATTGAATCCGCCTGCCGCCGGATTTTTGAAGAGAAGGCGCTTTTAGATTCCACCCAACCGAATTGATAAACTAACAATGAAAAGCTCAACATTCAGACGATTAATTCTTTTGGCCTCGCTCACCTTGCTGCTCATCACAAGCGCGTGTCAGCAGCAGCAGCAACAGCAACCAACTGCTCCGGGGGCAGCGCAGAATCAGCAGCAATCACGCGAGCGGGTGGTCGGCACGTCGGGTGGGTCTCTGACTTACAGGATGACTTCGCCGCCGCAGACGCTCAACTGGCTGATGGCGAAAGAAGAATCTTCGATCATCATCGGCTTTTATCTGATGGGTGGGCGGCTCGTGGAGTTTGACCAGGATCAGC
>JACCVS010000707.1 GCA_013698055.1 Acidobacteriota bacterium | reverse complement strand
TTTACCAGCAAGGCAGACATTGTGCGCTATCTCCCACGCGCTGCCGTGATAGGACTCTTTTCTCCTTTTCCGAATATGTGGTTTGTGGAGGGCGTTCAGGTTGGGCTTAAGGGCAGAATATTCTGTGGGCTGGAGACAGGCGTCATGTACCTGTTAGAAATTTTGGCGGTCTTAGGCGTCTGGTTTCGACGTCAGCAATTGACTACATGGCTGCTGCTCTTGATTATCAGTGCGGGCGTGACCGCTCTCGGTCTCGTGGTGGGTAATATCGCTGCTCTGTATCGGATGCGATATGTCTTCTGGATATTGATGATTATTCTCGGCATGGAAGGCGCGCGTCAACTCTTTTTCATAAGAAGAAAAAATAAGCAGGATTAAGAAAACAAAGCATTCAGCCGAGGCTGAATGCTTTGTTTTCTTAATCCTGTTAATCCTATCTATTCCTTTCGTGGTTTTGTCGGCCACACTTTTTAATTGCTGACCAGACGTGCTGAACGGACAGTTCGCCAGATGGCCGGAACAAAAACCAGTAGCGCTAATGAAACGGCGACGAGGCGGGGCATGTTGAGCATGAGCGCGCCGAGTCCTACAGCAAAAGCTACTGAGGCGGTCAGGAAAGGTTTCACCAGTGCTTTGATGGGGAACCCCATCCCTATTTTACGGGCCAGTAGAATGCAGCAGAGGGCCAACAGGCCATCAGCCAATACCTTGGCCAAAGCCGTTCCGGCTAAACTCCAGCGCCATGTGCAATATGAAAGCAGGAGAATACGCGGTAAGAACGTCAACGCCAGCAAGTAGGTGAGGAGACGATTTCTCGTCGAGCCGGTCAGCGCTGAGATGAAAGGAATAGTCACGGCAGAGGCCAGCAAACTCGGAGCCATCGCCAGCAGGGCCACCGGCGCTGCCACAAATTCCGAACCGAAAAGCAATTGAATGACAGCCGCGGGATTAAGCATGATGATGACGGTCGCGAGAGCTGCAAACAGTCCATAAGAACTAATCACGGTCCGGTTGAATCTGGTGCTCTTTTCCGTTCCTTCTAACGCCACGCGCGCCGACGCAGGCACCAGTAGGTAAGCTATGTTAGTGGGCACGCGCAGGATCTCATGGATAACGACGACAGCGGCCGCGTATGAACCTATCGCATTGGCTGGCAACTGCGTGCTGGCGACCCAGCGGTCGCTCCACGTTGAGAAGATTGTAAAAAAAGTAAAGGTCGCGGCTGGCAAGACATCTTCCAAGATAGGTCTGAAATCCTTGAGGGATGAAGGGATAGTCGCTAGCCCATCACGCCATAGCATGTAACAGGCTATCAATCCTGAACAGATGTAGGATATCGCTACTGCTCCCCAGATGGGCAGTGGAACTCCGGCTAGCCGTAGCAGAATGTAGCCGATCATCGCCAATGGGCCGGAAGCAGTAATAAATACTACTGTCCGTGTACGTAAAAGGCCTGAATAAAGTCCCTGGATACCGTCTGAGAGCATCGCGCAGAGCAAGATCAGCGGAAATGTTATGGCAAAGGTTCGGCTCAGAGAGACGTTTAAGTATTGTTCCAGTCGCGGCAAATTCAGGCTGATTGCGATGCCGCAGATAAGCGCTATGGGCAACATCAGCGAGAGCGTGATAGACGAAGAGCGTCGGAGGGCTTCATGATGACCCCTCCGCTCTTCGCTGGCAATATGCTTTGACAAAGCTAAAGGCAGGCCGCACGAACACAAGACTGCGCTGACATAAACCACCATGTTTGCGGCAAAGAAGACGGCATAGCCCGACGGCCCACTATTACGCGCCACCGCAATGCTTGCGATAGTGCTGATCGCCATTGTCAGGGCCGAACCCAGCCCGGTCATGGATATGGCAGAGGCAAGATGCCTGGAGTACTTGGGGACGGGTAAAACTCGGCCCCCTTGATGATCCTGCGCGTCTGTCTCCGGCGCGCCTTCTGGTGGCGAAATAATTGTTGCCTTTCGTGTTTCGCTCAAGCAGGGCGGGTCCCTTTTCATGGTGCGGATTGATTTGAGCGGTGAAGCTGAAGAACAGTTTCACCGTCCTGCTCGCTAATATTCAAGAGATTCGTAGCACTTTGTCTATGCAGGGGTAGAGATCGGAACAGCTTCTTCGCTTTCGCCGGTCTGATGTCCGGCTGGACGCTGTCCTGAAGCGCGCCAGCCAGCATCGCCGAGAATCACAATATCATTCAGATACTCCTGCTTAAACCATCTCTCAACGTCTGCGCGGCTATAGCGATTCTCGATGGGAGCAGAGAAGCGGTCGAATTGATCCGTATAGAGAACGCGGAAAGAATATTTCCGATAGTGTCCGAGCGGCACGCGGTCGGCCAGGCTTCGCGTTCGCTCGAAATGAGCGAACGCTCGCGCGGGCAGCACGAACGCCACCTGAAATCCGGCGGCGATCAGCCATGACAGCTTCTTGAGCAGGGCGTGCGGCATCTTTGTCGTCACGCGCCGGAGGCTAGTGACGACCGAGAGAGCCGCGCGCCGCCACGCCGGTTCGCCTTCGAGATTCCAGTAGAGATAGATGTTCATATAGCCGCCCGCGCGCAGGAGCGGAAGCAACGTGCGAAAACCTTTTTCTGGATCGGGCAAGTGATGAAGCACACCCAGGCTGTAAACGAAATCAAAACTGTCCGGCGGAAACGGTGGATGATAAATGTCCGCCTGGACGAAATGCGTGTTCTGGTTCTCGCTGTTGTTGCGGGCCGCGACTTCTATCGCCTGACTGAAGTCCATCGCCACGACCTCACCCGCGCCGCTCTGTGCCATGTGATACGTGTGACGCCCCGTGCCGCAACCCGCGTCGAGAATTCTTTTGCCCTTGAATGAATCGGGCGCGAACCGCTCGAAGTACCAGCGGAAGTTCGACTCATAATCGGGAAGCATCTCGGAAAACGCCTGCCATTCGTAGCCGAAGCTGCGGGCCGTATCCAGTTGTGCTTTCGTCGCGAAGTCCCCGCTCGATTTTTCAGGCAGCATCACTTCAGCCGGCAATAACTCTTTCGGTAAACGCGCTCGATAAGAGTGGAAAAACTCTGGATGCATCTCCCATAACATGCCTTGAAGAACAGGTGGAAGCAATCGGGGGATGCCGCCGATGATTGCGTAACTTGTGCCGCATGCGCAACGAATCACCCCGCTCTCAATCTCGCTGCTTTCAGCATCATGAAAGCTTTCGGCAGTCAATTTTCCCTGACATAAAGGGCAGACGACGAGTTGTAGTAGGATATTCTTCATTTACAAAAAAATTAATGACCAGACGACGGAGGTATGGCGCTACTGTAAACGCCAGGGACATCGGGCTGTTTGGTCAATCTGGTGCGGCGACGGCGATGACGGTTATGACGAGTCTGGGGGGGGGCTTCGACTTGCCCAATGACAGTCGCAAGCATTGCCAGCATCAGAAATAGTAGAGCGTTAGCGGTGGTGTGCAACGTAAAGTCAAAGAAGCTATGAACAAGCGCCGCGAAGCACCCGGCGAGTGCGCCGGTTGCCACACCACGCCGGAACAGATCATCCGTCTCTCTGCGCGCAAAACCCATCCGAAAGAGCGTGACGATAAAGAAGATAGCTAATACGGCGCCGATGATTCCAGCATCTGATATTACCTGCAAATAGTCATTGTGCGCCTGCTCAAGCCGAAACGCACCGCCGCGCGTATCATACTGCGTGAAAGCCACCCCGTAAGAGCCAAGCCCGGAGCCCATCACCGGGTGGTTGCGTATGATGTCGAGCGTTACGCCCCAGAAATGCGCGCGCCCCGTCGTTGGATCATCCATGCTGACCGTTCCAACCATCCTGCTCAAAGCCTCTTCGCCTCCAAACAAGACCGCGCCGCCGACAAGAACGAGCACAAGAGCTAATGCCAGGCCGACATGCATCAGAGCTGCCCGAACGCGCCCGCTTTTTTCTGCCTTAACTTCCGCCTCTTTTTCTCGCCTGAAACCCATGAAAGCAACCAGAAATATCACCTCGGCCACAACGCTAATCATGGCGCCGCGCGAGCCTGTCATGATCAGCGCAATCCCCATCAGGATGACGGCAAAGATATAGAGCGGGCGCTTATCGCGTTCGATTGCTCCTGAAAAGAGCAGCCCGAGCGGCACACTCATCGCGAGTTCCATGTAGGCTGCGAAGTGATGGCGGTTGTAGAACGGGCCGAAGGGCAGGCTCTGAGGGAGTTCTTTCACCCAGTAGATTTTGCCCGGGCTGGTGAAATACTGAATGATGCCGAGGAAGGCAAGCAGGAAACCAAAGATGGTCACGGTTCGCACTATCAAGCCTAAACGCTTCGGGCTATCAACAAAGGCGAGCGCGGCGGCAAAGTAAATAAGAAGCGCAACTATTTGGACGAGCGCCAGCCGTGTTGAATACGGATCAATCGAAAGACTGCTGGCTGCTGAAGAGAGCAGCGCACCTCCAGCTTCCACGTTGCTTCCAAAGGGTAGAAGCTGGATGAGGCCAAGCAGCAACAGGCCAATAAGCGGCACCTGCAAAAGGTTTTGACTAATGCGAAACGTGCGGCTGCGCCAGGCGTCAACGGCCCACAGCAGGGTCACGATACATGCGCCGATCTCAAAGATGGCGAGCGACCAGTAATGCACCGTGCCGTAGGCAAGCGTCGAGAGCACCAGCGTCATGCAAAGTATCAGGATGATGAAACGACTGGCCAGCGTCCGCACCGGTTTCACGGACG
>JACCVS010000703.1 GCA_013698055.1 Acidobacteriota bacterium | reverse complement strand
CGGCGTCTGCCGCCGGTGGCGCGAGCACGACTTCCATGTAGCTCGTCAGATCTATCTCGCGTGTGCGCGACGATTGATTAGTGACGGAGACGCGGCGCACTTCGGCGTTGTCTTCCGGCGAGACGATAATCTCAGTGTGCGTCAGTATGCCTGCATCGCGTCGCCGAAATTCCGCCTTGTCTTCTGCGAAGCTGACTTCATAAGAGGCGGGGACGCGTCCCACCGGCTGAAATCCGGCAGACCAGACTGCGCCCGTGCGGACATCGCGCAGGTAACAGAAGCTGCCCCAGTTGTCGCGCGTCACGTCTTCGCGCCAGCGCGTCATGGCTAACCCCCCGCACACGGAATAACCCGCGCCTGCGGTCGTCACCATCACGGAATAAGTCCCGTTCGAGAGAAGCTGAACGCGCGGCGTCGGTAAATCAGCCGTGTCGAAGCCGCGCGCAATGGGCGCGACCACCCCTCGCACGACGCGGCTCAGCATGACCTCTTCGGCGCGCGGGCGCGTGATTGCGACGTGGACGGGAATCCGCTCTTGAAGCAACAACTCCGTAGCCTGCACGAGCGGGTCGGCGTGGAACCGCTCCTGCATCACATTCCCGTTGAGCACGTTGTCAATGGCGACGAGACTCATGCCCTGGTGGTGTGCCATGAAGGCCTGAATGATGACGCGCTTTTGATTCTGCGGCACGCGCTCCTGTGTGTAGTCAATCGCTTCGTAGAAGCCGTAGCGCGCCAGTGCGCCTTCGCGCGCGAGACGATCAAGGTTCTCTTTCGCGGCCAGCGGGTCAATCATCCCGGCGAGCATCGTCGCGTAAGGCGTGATGACGAGTTCCTGACTGAGGCCCCGTTTTAGGCCGAGGCCGGGAACGCCGAACGGGCCGTATTGATAATTCAAATGCAGATCGCGCGCGTTGTAAGCGCATTCAGAGATGCCCCAGGGAACACCTCGCTCCTGCCCGTACTCGATCTGGCGCGCGACCGCCGCGCGGTAGGTCTCGCCCAGAAGCGTGTCCGGGAAATCGCGCATCACGAGCAGCGGCATCATGTATTCGAACATCGTCGCCGTCCACGAGACGAGCGCGCGGCTGCGCCCGACGGGCGTCAACTGGCGACCAAGGCGGAACCAGTGTTCCTGCGGCACATCGCCTTTGGCAATAGCGATGAAACTGGCGAGACGCGATTCCGACGCCAGCAAATCGTAATAAGAGTTATCACGCCGTCCGTCCGTGACGTTGTAGCCGATACTGAAAACTTTGCGCTCTTCGTCCAGCAGGAAACGAAAATCCATCTCGCTCACCGTCCGGTCGCACTGCACGACGAGCAAGCTCATCCGCGACAGCGCATTCTTCGCCGCCGAGGATGCTTCTTCTATGTTGATTGTCAGCAAGCCCAAAGCATCTAGCGCAGCTTCACGCTCGGGCATAATCTCGGGTGAGCACGCTTCAACATGAGAGCGCAGCGCTTCGAGCCGCGCCAGCACGCGCTCGCTGTCTTCAGGTATCCGCGCGAGGCTTGGAATGTTATCGAGCGTGCCTGCGAGTTCCTGCCATTCGGCAGACACGTCCGGTGAGCAATTTTGAAGGATTGGAGTAAAGTGTGCGGCCAGCTTGCCCGCCCACGGCGTGAGCGTGTTGAGGTCGCGGCGCACGGCGCGCGTCTGATGAAGCAGGGAGACAACCCAGTAATTCAATTCCTCAAAACTGCTGGAGCCATGCTCGTGCGAGAGTGCGCTGACGATGTCTTCAACGACGGCAGCGTGTTGCGATAGCTGCTCAAAGAGCACGCTCCATGCGGTGAGCGATTGCGGCAAATCGGTCGCAACCAGACTGGCGCAGGCTTCTATTTCTTTGCTTAGCTCCTTGATCGTGACGATCTGCGTACGCTGCTGAAGCGGCGCGAGCTTTCTTGCCTCTTCACGCAACAGGTCAATCGTGTCCGTGAGTCCTTTAACCAGGCGCGCGTCAAAGAGCGGGCAATCGCCGATGTCCAGGCATCCCTGCTTGACGG
>JACCVS010000698.1 GCA_013698055.1 Acidobacteriota bacterium | reverse complement strand
CGGCTATTTCAATGACAATCTCCTTTTTGCCTTTGACGGCGCGCGTCACCGTGCTGCTAGTGTTGTCAGCTTTCTTGTTCTCATTCTTATTCGATGCCTTGCCCTGCGCCGTTTCAGTCGAAGCGTTGGAGTTGCCGCTCGGCTTCACTTCATCCCGATTGCCCGCAGCATCGCGCGACATGTCTTTGAGGGCGCTCATAACTTGCGTGCGTTCCTGCTCGCTCAGTTGTTCGAGCGTCACGCCGTAGCTTTCGAGTACCTTGCGTAGATTCTCTTCCGTGTTGGTGTCGCGGTCGTAAACGTCGCGATAGATATGCAGCTTGCCGTCTTCGACCACGATGGTTTCATACCGCAACTCGACCGTCACGGCGCGGCTGAGCTTCACGTCCTTAGTCTCCGTCGGAGTCTTGGCATAAGCCATGATCTGCTCGTTCGTTAACTCAGCCCCGGTCATCCGGGCCAGAACGCTTGCGAAATTCTGTACCTGCGGCGTGGTCAATCCGACGCAGCCATGCGAGGCGAAGCCACCGAGCTTGGCCGGAGACTTGCCGCCATGAATCAGCGAAGGCAGGCCGATGGGAATCTTGATCGGGCCTAGAGGATTAAGTTTGCTTCCGGCCTCGATCTTCTCGCCGGGCTTGACCTTGTTGGATGCTTCGACCCACGGCTCGTCCGGAGGCGTCCACGTCGGGTTGAAGATGATGCTGTTAGCTTTGCGCGTGCCTGTCGGAAGAGGAAATTCCGGATAGCCGATGCCGACCTTGTAAGACTTGGTCAACTGGCCGTTCTCGAAAACATCCATCCTGTAAGCGGGCGCGTTGACGACGATGCGAGAGTCTGTCGGAACGACATTGAACTTTCCCGTCGAGCCGTGTGCTTCGGAACTGGCGGCAGCGTTGTCGCCTGAATCAGACGCGCCGCTCCAGCGCTGGCGCAGTAGCTGGGCGAGTTGCTGGGCTTTCTCTTCGCCGATAGCCGCCTTGATTTGCTCGCTGGCCTGAGAGCGCGCCGCAGCGGTTGTTCCGCTGTAATCGTCTGTGTCTGTTTCGCGTAGCTTCGATGTCTCGTCGCGCGCCGTCGAGCGGAGCTTTGCAATCTGCTCGTCCGTCAGTTGCAGCTTTGTTTTCAACTCGGGCGCGAAAGTCTCATCCGCAAAGAAGGCATCCAGGACAGGCAAGGTCACTGGCAGGGCGCTCTCTTCTGCTGCGCTCGCCTTAACCATCGCGGGCGAAGCCTGCGGACTGGGAGAGGCTGCTGTGTTTGTGGGATTGTTATTAGCGACGTTCGCGGGCTGGTTGACGCATCCACCAAGCGTAATCGTCAGAACGGCGATGGCGATAGCTGCTCTCAGAAAAATTCTCATGCCGGGTTACTTTGCTCCTCTATCTCGGTTCGTTTGCTGTGGATTCGCGAAGCGCGCAGGCGTCGCCAGAGAATTGGCAGTTGCAACAAGCGTTCCCGTCTCCACGAGCTTAATGTAATGGGCGTTTTAAGAGTATGCGCGCGAAGTTAAGTGATGATATGAACCATTAGCGAACGCTTCGCATAACATAAATCGTTCACAAAAGGGTAAAAGGAAAGCCGAGCAAGTCTAAAGACCAATATCGAAAGTCAAAACAGCGTTTGTGACTTTGGACGCTGGTCTTTGGTCTCTCTTGTTACTTTTACCTTCCTCGCAGCAGGGGATACGGGTTGATGTTTGTTCCCTCCCAGTAGCGTTTGGGGTCGGAAACGATGGAAATGGAAAAGTGCAGGTGGTAGTTGCCCGCACCCGAATTGCCGGTGTCGCCGACGTAGGCGATCACCTCACCGCGACGCGCAACGTGGCCTTCCTTGATGCCATCAGCGTAACGGTCAAGGTGTGCGTAGTAGTAAATCGTTTTGTTGTCGGGAGCGAGTTGATAAATGGTCGTGCCACCGGGCACGCTCTGGAAGAGTTTGACGATGCGGCCATCGCTCACAGCAAGGACGGGCGTGCCGCGCGGAGCGGGAATGTCTATCGCGTCGTGAACCCGCCCCTGTGAGCGAGAAGCCTGAAACGTATCGCTTAGCTGTTCGGGTCGCACTCCGGCAACAGGAATCAGAAGCGCTGTTGAAGAGTCGGGCGGCGCAGCGGGAGAAGTTAAAGGCGTCGGCTCGACAGTAATTGATTCAACGCTCGGCAGCGGAGAGGGAACTGTCAGCGACGGCTCCGCGACGGGAGCAACGCCGGGCGAATTTGCCGTGGGTGGCAGCGTGACAGTGGCCATCTGCTCGGTTTGCGGCCTCCTGCTCAACACCCAGACGAGAGCGACGAGAATGCCGAGCACCATCACGATTGCAATGAATAGCCGGAGACGCGCGCGATTTGCCATAAGATAATCTGGCAGGCTGATCAGTAAAGCTTGAATCGCTTGCCATGTTGAACCGGTTTATCTAACGCTGAAAGCCTAGGGGTTGCAGCGGGCGCGGGCTTGTGCCCTCGAAGAACCAGCTTGCGCCGACCTTGAGACGATGATGCCAGGTCGGGAGGCGCGCGGTGTAAAGCGCGTAGCGCGCTTGACGTGCGAGCGCGCCGCCGAAGGCTTTGCCTCCTGCCAGTACTGCGGCATTTTCCGTGCCCAGGCTGAGAGC
>JACCVS010000682.1 GCA_013698055.1 Acidobacteriota bacterium | reverse complement strand
TCGGCGACAAACTCGACCGCATACATAAAGAGCGCAACACCGATGACGATCCAGTTGTCCAGAACTTGCAACCCGCCAGGCAATTGCGCCCATTGATAATGCTGCATCAAGCCCAGCGCCGCAACCGTCGCATACAGATTGATGCCGGACGACCACGCTGCACCGAACGCCATTCCCAGGATGGAAAGCAAATCCATAAAAGCAGAATCCAGAATTCAGGATTCAGGATTCAGAAGAATGGAGAATCAGAAGAGAAGTGGTTGCAACCTCTTCATTCTGGATTCTGGATTCTGACTCCTGACTCCTGCATTTATCCTTCCTCTTCCTCTTTTTCTTGGGCATCTCCTTTTTTGATGCCGAATTTTTCGAGGCGATACTGGAGCGTGCGGAAGGTCAGACCGAGAAGCTTGGCGGATTTAGTGATGTTGTAATCCGTCTGTTCCATCGCCTGAATAATCAAGCTGCGCTCGACATCCTCAAACGAGATACCCTCGGAAGGCAGCTTGAAAGCTCCCTCGGCAGCGGGGCGCGCTTCCTGGCGAACTTCGAGCGGCAAGTCTTCGACCGTGATGAGATCACCTTCGCAGAGCAGAATCGCGCGCTCAATGGCGGATTCGAGTTGGCGCACATTGCCGGGCCAACTGTAATCCAGCATCAAACGCTTGGTCTCGGGCGTCAGACCGCGAACCAGCCGCGAGGTATTGCGCGTATGCTTCTTCAAAAAATAGTCAATCAGGACGTGGATGTCATCGCGCCGCTCACGTAGAGGGGGCACATCAACTGACAGCACGTTGATGCGATAATAAAGATCGTCCCTGAATCTTCCATCGGCAACCATCGCGCGTAAATCACGATTCGTAGCGGCGACGACGCGCACGTCCACCTTCATCGTGCGAGTTCCGCCGACGCGACGAATCTCGCGCTCTTGAAGTGCGCGTAAAAGTTTGGCCTGCATTCCGATGTCTAGCTCGCCGATTTCGTCCAGAAAGAGCGTGCCGCGATCCGCGACTTCAAAGAGACCTTTCTTTTCGGCGTGCGCGCCCGTGAAAGAGCCTTTTTCGTGGCCGAACAGCTCCGATTCGAGAAGGTTCTCGTTAATCGCCGCGCAGTTGACGGCCTGAAACATCTCGACCACGCGCGGGGATTGATTGTGAATCGAGCGGGCGATTAATTCCTTGCCCGTGCCCGACTCGCCGCGAATCAACACGGGCGAGCTTGAGCGCGCGACTTTCAGAATCATCTTCTTGACGGCTTCCATCTCCGGCGAAGACGAGACGATTTCAACGTCAAGCGCATCGAGCCGTTTGAGGGCGCGGCGAATTGTCTCAAGCAGCGTGTCGCGCTCATAAGGCTTTTGCAGGTAGTCGAACGCGCCGCGCCGGAGTGCCTCTTTCGCGGAATCAATCGAGCCGTGCGCCGTCAGCAGAATGACGATGATGGAGGAATCCTGCGCGAGCAGGTGCTGCAAAAGCTCTATCCCGTCCATGCCAGTCATCTTCAAATCGGTCAGGACAAGATCAAAGCGATGCTCTTTGGCGAACTTGAGCGCCGCCTCACCGCTTGAGGCGGTCGTCACGTCGTAGCCCTCGCCCGACAGAATCATTTCAAGAATTTCGCGTTGCGATTTTTCATCGTCAACAACAAGGATGGTCTTCCGCGCCATTCAAATCTCCTAATCCTTCGGATGGTAAATAATGGTTGACAGGATAAAGGCTCGTTCCCAACTTGTCACTCGTCACCGATTACTTTTTTGCGCATCGCTTAACTCTGATGTCGGTAACGTAATGGTAAACGTCGTTCCACTACCTTGCTTTGATTTAACGGAAATCGTGCCCCCGTGATCGTCTACGGCTTTCTTGACAATGGCCAGGCCGAGTCCTGTGCCAGTGTCTTTGGTGGAAAAATACGGCTCAAAAACTTTCGAGATGTCTTCGGGAGCGATGCCGTGTCCCGTGTCTGTTACTTCTATTTGAGCGTTATGCCCTGAATTTACTGACGAAATCCTGATGGTCAATTTGCCTCCAGCGCCATCAATCGCCTGCATCCCGTTGATGATGAGATTAGTGAAAACCGACCGCAGAGCTTCAGCATCACCAATCACGGGCGGCATCTCGCCTGTTTGCTCGACGCGCGTCTCAATGCCGCTCTCCTGTGCTTTCACCTCGACCATCCGCAGCGCATCCTCAGCCTCCGCGCGCAAATCGAGCGGGCGCATTTCAAGCGGTGAAGGGCGCGAATAGTTCAAAAACTCCGAGATGCGCGTGTTGATGCGGGCGACTTCAATCTTGAGTTGCTGCGCCAGCCGCTCAAAGGTTTCGCGCTTCTTTTGATCTTCGGGCGCGAACGCCGTGCGCAGGTGGTCGAGCGTGAGATTGATGTAGTTGAGCGGGTTTCGGATTTCATGAGCTATAGCCGAAGCCAGGCGACCCACGACAGCGGATTGCTCGGCCTGATGAAGCTGCGCTTCAACCTCACGCAGATGGCCGAGCCGCGCGATCATCTCGTTGAAGCGCGAGGCGAGCTGACCCATCTCGTCCGAGCGGTTTGCGGCGGGAACGCGAAAATCAAAGTCGCCCTCCGCGACGCGCCGTGCGGCGTTTGATAAATCTTTAATCGGGCGCGTAAATCGCCAGACCAGAATTGCTGCAACAATCGTCGCCGCCAGTAAAACACCCAGCGTGTAAACGAGTGGGCGGGCAGCTTGAGCGTTCCAGAAACTCGGAGCTTCCCTGAACGACTTGAGAACGACGATCACATGCCAGCGACCTTTATCGGCAGTCTCGATGGCAAAAGCATGAGATTCACCGCTGACACCGGAGGTTTGATCGGTTAACGTGCTTGGAAATTTTGCTCGATCCTCTTCCGGCAACTGGTTAAGGTTCATTACCGCTGGCAGCGTCGTGACTTCTTGAAGACGGCGCTTGGCATATTCTCCGTTAACCTTCAATAACTCTAAATCAAGGCTGTCGGAAATAAACCATTCGTTGTCCACGATGATGACATTAGCAACGCGACCTGTCTTTGAATCGAAGAGGGGATTGTTTTCGCGCGTAATTACCTCGACGAGACGAGGCTTGCCGACGAGGCCTTTGACCCCGAGCGCCACTCCGGCAATCAATGCCTGCTCTTGCTGCTCTCTCAAGCGCCTGTTAGTCCTCCCGGCGCGCAAGTTCAGCAGGTACTGCGTGCCAAGCGTCAGGATAAGCAGCGCAGCCAGCACGAGGAGGAACCGGACGCGAAAACTGGATGTGAACCGAAGTGCTTTCATATTTTCCCGGCATTTAGACGAAGGCAGGCTGTTAGGCGTTTGCCGCAACTGCTCAATCAGCCTTGATTCGTTGGGACATCAGCTCCCATTATAGTCCATATCAGTACACTTTATTTTCTGTTGCCCTCAATCACCTCAGATGTTATAGTTCGCATTGGTCTCAACGCAAACTCCCCGGAGGCCGCCTAAAAGGGAACTCTCCCACCTCACCCGTAAAGTGCAAAGGTTGCCAGAAACCTTAAATTGTTGAAGCAACGTTTTGAAGAGATTCGGAACTTCAAAAATTATCTTTAACTTGACGCCCGGCGCGACGCTGCTAAGAGCGTCAGAGAAAAATTAGTTACGTCAACGTTAGGCATTCGTTCGTGTTCGCGTTCGAGACCCTAACTCGCGAGGTTAACCCCTGAAATTTTTTTTAACTGCGAGGACCAGTCAATGACCCAAACCCAGCGTACCCTGTCTCCCGCGCGCATCGCGCTCAGCTTTCTCCTTTTATTCACCTTCATTTTCACCAGCACCGCTTCAACCAAAGACAAGCGATCTGCTGCCAAGGCCAAAGCCTCCAGCAATGCTAAGAAGTCGCGCGAATCAGCGCGCACCTCCAAAGGCAATGATAAATCCGCCCGTAAGGAAGCGCGCGTTGATAAGCGACGCGACAAAAAATCTGCCGGAGAGTTGCGTGTTGCAAGGAAAGAAACACAGGCAGATAAACGCGGAGAGCGCGCTGGTTCAAAGCGAGCGCGTTTGGCTGAAGCGCGGCGTTTAGCCGAGCAGCGTCGCCGCGAAATCGCAGAAGCGAGGAGGCGAGCGGAGATTGCGCGCCAGGCGGCAATTGCGCGCGCGCGTGCGATTGAAGAGGCGAGGCGCAACGAGGTAATGGCGAACATCGCCAAAGATGACACGACGGGCGAAGACCTTGAGGTGCGACGCGCAGCCGTCGCCGCTCTGGGACATCGCGCCGGCACGGTCGTCGTGATGGACCCGAAGACAGGGCGTGTCTACACGGTCGTCAATCAGGAGTGGGGTCTCAGGAAGGGCTTCAAGCCCTGTTCGACCATTAAGCTGATGACAGGTCTGGCCGGGTTAACGGAGAAGTTGATTGATCCCGTGCAGACCCTCGCGGTCTCTGATCGGCGTTACGCGATTGATTTGACGGACGCAATGGCTTATTCCAACAACGGCTATTTCCAGAACGTTGGCGGGCGCGTCGGTTTTGAACGGCTAATCAACTACGCGCATGAACTTGGCCTGGGAGAGCGGACGGGCATCAACCACGCTAACGAATCGCCTGGCCGCATACCGCTCTTTAAGACAGGGTTTGCGGTCAACCGCATGTGCTCGCATGGCGATGATTTCGAGGTGACGCCAATCCAGCTTGCGAACCTCGTCTCAGCCATCGGCAATGGCGGCAACCTGCTTGTTCCGCACCTGCCGCGCACACCGCAGGAAGAAGTTCAATTTAAGAGAATCGTCCGCCGCAAGCTAAACGTCCCACAGGAAGTTTTGCAGAAGCTCGTTCCCGGCATGATCGGGTCGGTCAATTACGGCTCCGGCAAACGCGCTTTCGACCCGTCACAGACGATTGCCGGAAAAACCGGGACGTGCATCGGCTCAGACAGAACATGGCTTGGCCTTTTCACTTCATACGCTCCCGTTCAGAACCCTCAACTGGCCATCGTCGTCATAGCCAAAGGCTCGGACGGACGCAGCCATATCCCGGCCTATGTCGCGGGGCAAATTTATAAATCGCTCAGGCACCGTTTCGGCCCCGGAAAGGACGTTTCGCCTTACGCCGGCGCGCCGGTCGCGCCGCGTCCGAAGATCAACCCGGATGCCGCCGCAGAACTCAGCGACGAGGAAAAGGAAGAGGCAGCGGCGGAAATGGGCGAGGATGGAATGGGAGACGACGCGACGGGCGCAACGCGCACAAACGGCAATGGCGTCAAGAGCGTGATTATGACCGTGCCGCAGTCGAGGCAAACGGAAGTTACAACGCAGCCAGGCGCGCCCAACAGCAACCAGAGGCCGCGTCGCGTTCTGACAAACAAGCCCTAAAAGTAAGTCAAAAGAAAAAATAGAAGATAAAAGTCAGGTGGAGGCCAGGTTGATTAGATAATGGTCTCCGCCTGATTTTTATCTTTTTGTTTTAGTCTTTTGCCTTGACAGCCGCTTGATTGTTGCAGGATGATTATGTATCGCATTTAGTTTAGCCTGATATGGATGCGCCCACAA
>JACCVS010000676.1 GCA_013698055.1 Acidobacteriota bacterium | reverse complement strand
AAAATTCAAATGTCTAGGGGCAATTCAGTTAAAACTAGCTCGCGTAGGCTAGACAGGGTGCGTGACCTACCTCGATGAAGGGCAGGCATGTGATCGTCAATGCCCGCACATAATAATGAAAGCGGGCGAGGCTGGCAAGGAAAAAAGCGGAATCCGGAAGATAGGAGCCAGAAGTCAGAATGAAAAGCTCAAACCGTTTTTCTTCTGCCTCTTGGTCTCCCGTCTTCTGACTCCCGCTTTATCGTTTGTTGTTCTCGATGCTGGTTGCGAGCACATCGTTCAATGCGGCGACGGCGAGGCGCTTAGGCGCCTGCGGCAGCTTCAAATTGTTTAGCTCCGTTGCTGAATTGCCGACAATCGTGGCCGAGCCGAGCCGTATCCAGCCTTTACCGTAATCAGCATAAACGGGCACGAGCATCGCAAAGTCTTTTGAGACTCCCGACTGGGTAATCTTCGCGTTGACTATCGCTTTGCCATCGCTCGACGACGCAATCGTATAGTCCATGCTATAGGCCGGGACTTCCGTGCCATAGACCCACTGGCTGAAAAACCAATCCATGCGCTTGTTCTTGTCTATATCCATCACGGGCGTAATGTGCTTTTCGACAATCCGCTTGAAGTCTTCGGTCGAGACATCCTTGTTGTAATGCGTCTTGATGAAGTCGGTCATCATCTCGCGAAACTTGGTGTCGCCACCGGCGCGCTGGTCATACATCATCATGCGGATCATGTGCAGGATGTACGCGCCCTTCGGATAGACGAGACGCTGATAAGCGGCGCGTGTCTTGGCGTTTGAGAGGCGGAACCCTTGTGTGACGGGGCCGATGGTGTAAGGCTTGATGCCTTTGGTGGCCGGTGTCGCCTCGACGATCTGCTTGCGCTGGTCTTCCCAGAACTCTATGAACTTGCCAAGGTCTTTTCTGACGTATTGCACGTAAAGCGAAGTCGAAAACTCCGCGAACCCTTCGCTCATCCATTGATCATGGTAGCTCGTCCAGCCGACCATGTGCCCCCACCACTGGTGAGCGATCTCGTGCGGCCCGACATATTGCCAGAAGGTGTCGGTGCCGCCGCGCAAGCCCATCAACTGCGTGCGCTGCGTCGCGTCGAGGTAAGCGGTGTAAGGCATGTAGACGAGCGTCGGCCACGCTTGTCCGAAGCCAGCGGCAGGCTGCTGCGTCATGGCGATGCGCGTGTAGGCCAGCTTGCCGAAGTAAGCGTTGTAGATACGGACAGCGTTCTGCGCGTCGGCAAGCGCCACGCCGGACATGCCCGTTGTGGACATTGAGCCAAGCGTCGTGCCCGTGACGGCTCCCTGAGCTTCTGCCTGTTCGATGCTGCGCTGTAATGATCGCATTTCGGCTGGCAGTTCTTCGTTGGCATAGAACTCAAGACCGTAGCCTGAATCCGGATCGGTAAGCTCTTTTTTCTTAAACTTACCGTAATTGAATCCGGCCACGGCCAGTTCGGTTTTGCCGCTAGTCCATTTAGCGATCTTGGCATCACCGTCCTGCGTCTCGGCTTCCGCCAGTGCGCCCGTGCCGACGAACGTGTTGCCTTTGGGGTAACGGAATGTGACATCGAAAATCGCGCGGTCGCCGAACTGTGTGCCGCCGTTGTTCGGATACCAGCTTGAGCGCGGAATCAGGATGAAGTTGCCACCGCCCGAATCCTTTATCGCGCCGTCGCCCTCATACTGGACATTGAGTTTATACTCCTTACCCTTTTCGAGAGCGTCCGGGAAAACCACGGCAAAGTCAGCGTCCTCATCTTTGGATTCCTGAATAAAGTGTAACTCACGTCCCTGCTCGTCCTGCACGCTCTTGACGCGAAGCGAGGGGAAGAAATCAAAAGGGAGAACGCGAACGTCCTCAAGCAACGGACGAAAGGTGATGAGGTCAGAGGCGATGATCTTTGTTCCACGAATCGCGCCCTCGATCTTGTGGTGCGAGATGTCGAAGAGGCGCGTGTCCTGCGTGTTCGTGGCAGTTCCGCTCTTGTACTCGTCCGCCAGATGAAAGGCCGTCCAGAAACCTCCGTCTGACACGCCGTGACTGAAGAGCGCGACCTCTTCCGGCGAGACAAACGGGATTCCCAGCGGGTCGAGCATGAAAATCAACTTGCTCCAGCGGCGGCCTCCGATGAAAGCGACGAAGTAGCCGGGACGCTTCGCGGCGTAGAGGTCGGCGAGCGTGCGCGTCTCAAAATTCAGGAAACGCAATTCTCTACGCATCAGGCTCTCTTTCTCGCGGAAAAGCTCGCGGGCGCGCGAAGCCTGCGCCCCACCCGCCTGCATCTTGGCGTTCGGAGACTGCTTGATCTCTTCAAACGTCTTGTCGCTGAATCTTAAGACGAGCTGCGTGAACTGTTCGGTCATGCCGGGTTCGTTCGTGAAGACCGCGATGGCGCGCTTTTCAACTTCCGTCGGCGGCGTCAGGGTCATTTCACCATCACCGATGAAGACTGCGGCGACGGCGCGTCCTTCAACCGGGGACATGAAGTAGATTTCGCCGCTCTTGAGAGTGAAGGTCGCGGCATCGCGCTTGAGAATGAGATTATTGACCGAGGCAAAACTGCTACTGAAGGCATCCTGGCCGACGGATTTTTGTCGAAGCTGCGTGTAGAGAGGGTCGGGGTTGCCTTTGGTGTTGCCTGTCCCGATTGTCACTCCCACGTCCGCCAGTGGAGCAAGTTCGAGTTTCACATCCAATGTAGCTGTCTGACTGTCTACGACTGCAATGCCCTCGCGCACCGCAACGCTGAAGCCCTTGGCCATCACTGTCACCAGATAAACGCCCGCGGGCAAGCCTTCGACTTTATAGCGCCCCTGCCGGTCTGTCGTGGCGGTAAACTTTTGATTGGTTGCGGCCGCGGTCACCGTCACCAATGCTCCGGCGACGAGCGCGCCTTTCGGATCAGTTATGGTGCCGTTCAACTGGCCGCCCGCCGCCCGCACGCTCATCAAAGGCGTGACCAGTAAAAGCAGCGCGAGAATGATGGAGAACTGTTTTCGATAAGTCATTAGTTAAACCTCAAGCTGAGAAAGACAAGTGAACCGCGGATGCTAACAGGGTTATTGATAAACCGGGGAAGCCGGATGAATGCTCGCCGCTCACCTTGAGGAGCAAACACAGGTTAGGCCAATTCTAAAGAGAGAGATATCCGTCGCGCGTGAGCGCTTTCAACCGTCCAGAGCAGAGGTCGTTAAATTCGCAAGCTATTGTCGGATGATTTTCAGAGGCGCTGGCTAGACAGCACCGGACGATGACTGACGCGCGGCCAATTTTCCGTGAGTCTGTACCATGTGTCAAGTCAGTGGAATGCGGGTTTTGTGGATTGAGGAACAAAAGACAGTTGCATAATCTTAAATCTGCAATCCGAAATCCGCATTCCGCAATTGAGCTGTTTCATCGGTGAAAAATTGTTCCATTTCTGTTTTAAGTGTGATACACTGCGCGCCGTTGCTGAAAGGGTGTGCTTCCCGGCTGAGGAAGTCTGGCAACCTGAACCAAATCACCTATAGTGCGTTATCCCCCTTGAATGAGACTGCAACCCTTGCTTATGAGGAGTGAGAGATGAGTACACCAACGAGACCTAAAGTAAACCCGCTCAGCCGCCGCCCGC
>JACCVS010000714.1 GCA_013698055.1 Acidobacteriota bacterium | reverse complement strand
CTCACGAAAAGCCTCGCCGACTACGAGCGCGTCCGCCGCGTCGCGCTGCTCCCGGAAGAGTTCTCCATTGACAGCGGAGAGATGACGCCAACACTCAAAATCAAACGCCGCGTCGTGGATGAAAAGTACGGTCAGTTAATCGAAGAGCTTTACGGCGGAGGGGAATAAAACTGTAGGGTAAATTTTCTTGAGGAATAATTATGATGAAGAAAATGTTTTTACACACCATTAAGTTTTCAAGTTTTCTGTTGTTTGTTTTTGTCGCTTATGGTCAGAACCCTCTTTCCATTTCAGAGCTGAAAACAAACGGCACCAGCGGCTTTCCACAGAGAAATGCAAAAGTTTTGATTGATGACCAACATCTTAGAGTCTCAATTGTTAATGATTCAAACTACTTAGCAGTGCAGGCAATCATCTGGAAAGATAATGATAATCAGTTAGGCAAGAATTCAGTCGGTCAAATATCAGGTGATTATTCTACTTTGCTAGTCAGCACCGAAAATGGCAACAAGCGCAACCCGGATGTAGATAGGAGTTATTCTGTTAATCCATTGCCCCATCTGAGCGGACTGTATTATTCAACCTATTCTGGGAAAAGAAAATTCATCAAAACACTGGCTGATGGAACGAAGGTGACTTATGAAGCCGAAGCCACTTCTCCACTCAAAAGCGACTCAAAAGGAAGAGGGAACATTGAATATGTAGTTGTTGAAGAAGGACAAAGAATCAGGATTGATACAATGTTGATTCCGCTGGCAGAACTTAATAAGAAAGTGGCTGACAATTTGCGGGTTTGCTATTTTGTTTCGTCTTCAAGTCCTGCGTTGAAATTTAATTCGTGTGGCTATCAATCCAAGAAAGATTATTTTGACCAAGACATCCTAGCCAGGTATTACCAGAAAATTGCTTTGGAAAATGCTCCGAGCACTGAATTGAATAAATTGCTCCCTTAAAGATGTTTTCAGGAAGGCAACGAAATCTTTATAACCCCAGCATCGAACAAGCCTTCCTTACTTTTCACTACTCGGCGTTCGATAACCGGGACGCGCGCGGACAGCCACATCCTTGCGGCTTGTCTTCACTTTAATCTTGCGATACTTGCCGTCACGCTCCTGGTTTGGCGGATAGTAGCCGAGCGAATACTGTGTGCGTAGTTCGTCTGCGATCTGTTTGAAGGCTACGGGCAGAGAGCCGAGCGTGTCGGCGCGGTGGAGCCTTCCGCCGGACTTCTCGGCGATCTCGGCGAGGTAGGCGTCCGCCGTTCTGTAGAGCGCGTCGAGTTCGACACCGATGGTGTCGTTCGGGCCTGTCCTGCTTGAAGGATTCGTCGGGTCGTTGTTACGAGGATCATTTGGAGGATAACGATTATCATCGCGGTCGCGCCCGTTTCTTGAGCTTGTGATAACAACTCCACCGGGCAATCTAGGCAGGCTTGTTCCGATTCCGCCGCCCGTGCGCCCGCTGGGGATGGTCGTCCCTCCGGGAAAAGTTGTTGGCGTCGTGCCCGTGCTCGTCTTGCCGCCGAGGATACTCGCAAGGTCTATGACCTGACCCGATTGCTGCTGCCCGCGCACAAGCCGCTCGACATCATCGCGCGTGTCGTAGCGAATCGGGTAGATGATGATTCCCGCCTCTTCAATCATGCGGCGATTCCGGTCGTAACTCTCGCGGTCGCTATAGGAATCCACGCCGTCCGTGAAGATGACGATGGCTTTGCGTCCTTTGACTTTCTGCAAGGCTTTCAGCCCCACGGCCATCGCATCGTAGAGCTTGGTTCCCTGTCCGGGTCGCGTGCCCCTGATCGCCCACTGAAGCACCGCACGATCCGACGTGAAATCCGAGAGGTCACGCACGCTGTCGGCAAACGACATCACCTTGACGCGGTCGGCCTTTTGGAGCTGCTCCGTGAAAGCGATGGCCGCCTGTTGAATCTGCCCGAGCTTGTCCTGCGTGCTGGCGCTGGTGTCAATCATCAGGACGAGGTGAAAGGGGGCGGTCACGGTCTCGAAGAAAGAGATTTCCTGCTTTACTCCGTCCTCGAAGATCGTGAAATCTTCCTGCTTCAAATCGGGAATGTACCTGTCGCCGCGATCCGATGCGATGACGGGCACGGTGACGAGATTCGTTTCAACTTTGACGGTTTCAACATCCTGCCCGTCGGCGCTCGGTTCAGTTTGCTGCTGCTGCTCCTCGGCGCGCCCCTCATTTTTCTGCTCTTCCGTCGGCGGGTTGACAGGTCTCTCGGCTTTCTTTTGCGGGTCTGAGGTTTTCTGTCTGTTACGCCCGGCCTGTGCCGCGACGCTACCGGCCAGGGACAAAAAGACGAGAACCGCAACCAGAACGGTTTTGAGAGAGAGACGCATGACGTGTTGCTCCTTAACTGTAATGCAAACGGAAACTCAATGGACGGCGAAGGTGATTCGTGTCTTCGATGTCAGGCCGTAACTGAAAGGTTCGCCTGAGACCGCTCGACCCATCTCAAATATGTTGCAGTTGAAGAAGTGCCACAGGGCTAATGGCGACAGCTTAGCCTTGGGGCTATCCTCCGATTGTGGCGTGAGTCCTGTTTTTGTCCCGAAGATATACGCCGCTTGTGCAACTCAAACAACCTGATTTCAAAAGGAATTTTAGCCATGCGCTCATTCAGCTCAGCTTTCAATCTATTCACAAGCACCCGCAAGCCATCATACCGCGCTTCGCGTTATCCTATCGGTGTCGCCCTGTTCATGTTTGCTCTCTTAATTTCGACGGCGTCAATCGCTCGTGGTCAGGCATTGACTAACGCGCAGGCCACCAGCGTTGAGCCTGGGCGAGCGATTGCCGTCAGCCCCGATCAATTTTCAGATTCAAACGCCCGGCCCGTCACTGACCCGGCGACGATTCTACGGAACGCGAAACTCATATACATTCGCAAAAAGTCCGTTTACTTCAAAGCACCTGAACTGGAAAACGAGCTGCGCAAGCGCACGGAATTTCAACGCTGGGGGCTGGCGATCACGCGCAACGAAGCGGACGCGGATTTAATCATCGAGGTCGGGCGCAAGGTCTTCACGACAAGATTCGTCTACACCGTCATTGATCCACGCACGAACATCGTCGTCACAACCGGCAAGCTCAGCTCCGTCGGCGGCACCCTCTCGACAAAGATCGCCAAACGCTTCATCGAGCAGATGCAGCAGGTGAGACCGTAGAAGAGCAGGGATGAGGGATGAGGGATGAGGGATGAAAAGAGAAAGCAGTAGGCAGAAAGCGGAAAACAGTGAATTTTCTAATGGGGACTAGGCACTGCTTTGCGCCTTCTGCTTTCTTTCTTTACTTCATCCCTCATCCCTCCGCCCTCATCCCTTCTATTTATCCCTCATCCCTTCCTTCTCGTGCTCCCTTCTGGTAGTTTCTGCCTCATGGCTGAAATCTACGTGAGCACGGATGTTGAAACTGATGGGCCCGTCCCCGGCTTGAACTCGATGCTGAGCTTTGGCTCCGCCGCCTATCTCGCGGACAAAACTCTGATCGGCACTTTCTCCGCCAATCTCGAAATGTTGCCTGGAGCGAGCGGCCATCCTGAGACGATGAAGTGGTGGGAGACGCAAAGTTTTGCGTGGGCGGCGTGCAGGCAGAACTTGCAATCACCCGAACAGGCGATGCAGGAATACGCGGCGTGGCTCAAAGGGCTTCCCGGCAAGCCCGTCTTCGTCGGCTACCCCGTCGTCTTCGATTACATGTTCATCCAGTGGTATCTGCACAAGTTCACCGGCAACAGCCCCTTTTCATTCTCCGCGCTCGACATCAAGACTTACGCGATGGCTTTATTGAAAAAGGATTACCACGCGACGGTGAAATCTGTTATGCCCAAACGATGGTTCGATCCTCTGCCGCACACGCATCTGGCTCTCGACGATGCCCTCGAACAGGGCGCTCTCTTCTGCAACATGCTGATGGAACATGTCAAACAATCCTGATGCTCAAACAGGCAGAATTGAACCCATGAGCAAATAAGCCTTATTTGAATCCAGTCGTCAAACTCGACCCGACGACTTTGACATTCGTGACGTGCGGAGGCCCTTCATATCCCCTCTGAACTTCCAGCAGAATAATGGCGACCCTCTGCTCGTAAGGGCTTTTAAGATAGCCCAGGACTTTCACGTCAAGCGGCCCATACTCCGGGTAAGTCTCCTCATGGACGGTCTTCGTCCCGCCGCCCCGTGAGCTGATTTGCAGTGTGGCCTTTTTGACTTTGCTGTAGATCATCGTCACCTCGTCTTTATTCTCTTCGATTTTAAGGCTTGCGCGGAGTTGATCGCCCGCGTGATTAATCGGAAACGTGAGCAGACTGAAACTCCCTTGCGGGATGATGCCGTACTGGTTCAGCTTGTCTGAAAAGAGCTTCCGATTTTTTCTCCAGAGGTCGGTGATCGCCCTGTACTTTGGTGTATCCTGATCGTCAAGCCCGTCATATTTGAATGACCAGAGAACTTTGTCGTTGACCGTGTCGAGGATGGTCAGGTGTCCGAAATAACAGCCGCACGCTTCGTCGCCCGGCTCCGTGTAGTAAGCGAACTTCCCATCTTTCGACCATCCAACCGGGAAAAAATTTTCGGTAATGAGAACTTCTTGCGGAAAGCTCTTTCCGTAAAAGCCAGGAAAAATTCTTCTCAGCGAGCGCACCGCTCTCAACTCCACGGGCTGGCTAAAGAGTCTGCCCGGCTTATTGACCTGAGCGAAGACGGGAAAGCTCGCAATAGTCAAGAGCATGACGATCACGCTGATTGAGATAAGCGTCCTTCTAATCATTATTTTTCTCCTCCTGGGCCAGCGCTTCACGCACAGCCGTGACCACTTTTTCATCTTGTGGAAACCCGAGCCAGTTTTTCCTGGAGACGACCTCGTCGCCAACCCAAACGGTAAACTCTCCCCTATCGCCTTCAATCAATTTCGTCTCGACGTTAAGCTCTTTTTTGAGTAAGTCCGCCACACGGGCGGCGCGCGGCCTGTAGTTTCAAACGACGCAATAGCGTATGGCAATCGGCTGCATTATGGTAATCTCCTTTGAATCAGATTATAGCTAAACGGCGGCGAAAACACTCGAAAATCTTGATTTGCGTCCGCCGCACGCTGAAGAAATGAAGGAGATGGATTAATACATGACTGAGGCGCAGTTGCCCGCGGGACTCCAGTTTGTGACTGAGGCGGACGGGATTCAAGAATACAAGTTAAAGAATGGAATGAAGGTGCTGCTCGTCGAGAACCGGGTCGCGCCCGTCGCGACCGTGATGGTTCTCTACAAGGTCGGCTCGCGCAACGAAGCTGTCGGCTACACAGGCTCGACGCACCTGCTCGAACACATGATGTTCAAGGGCACACCGACTTTCAACAAAGAGAAGAATACGCAGATTGCCGCGACATTACAGAAGATCGGCGCGGCCTTCAACGCAACGACGTGGTACGACCGCACGAACTATTTCGAGACCGTGCCATCCGACCAGCTTGAGCTGACCATCAAGCTCGAAGCCGACCGGATGCGTAATTCTTTAATCAATGATGCCGACCGCCAGTCCGAGATGACGGTTGTCCGCAACGAGCTTGAGCGCGGGCAGAACGAGCCATCGGAAGTTCTGGACGAAGCCGTTTACGCCGCCGCCTTCCGCGAGCATCCATATCATCATCCGACCATTGGCTGGCGCGCGGACGTTGAAGGCGTGCCGACTTCCCGGCTGAAAGAGTTTTACGACACGTTCTATCACCCGAACAATGCGAGCGTGATTCTCGTCGGCGATTTCGAGCGTGGTCACGCACTCCAACTCATCAAAGAACATTTCGGAGTGTACAGTGTTCCCGAGCATCCAATTCCCGAAGTCTACACGGAAGAGCCTCCGCAACAGGGCGAGCGTCGTTTAGTCATTCGTCGCGCGGGCGAGCTTGCCCTCGTGCAGATGGCCTTTCACACGCCCGGCGTCCTCGGGCAGATGAACGTCCTCTCAAACGAAGCGCTCGCCGAGCGCGCAGCCAATCCACCCGCCGAGAATGACATCTATCCGCTCGTCATCCTGTCGGTCGCTTTGTCGCACGGCATCACGAGTCGCCTTTATCAGGCTCTCGTTGAAACGGAGATGGCGGTGGACGCCAACTCGAACGCCGATCAGCATCGCGATCCGGGACTTTTCAATTTTTACGCGACGGTGAGTCCCGGCGTAGAGCCGAGCAAGGTCGAAGCGGCTATCCTCGAAGAAGTGCGTAAAGTTGTCGAAGAAGGATTGACCACAGAGGAGATCGAGAAAGCGCAGCAACAGATCATCGCTCAGGTGGCCTACAGCCGCGACGGGACATACAACATCGCCATGCAGATGTCCGAAGCCGAAGCAGTCGCCGACTGGCGTTTCTACAAAGATTACGAACTGAACATCAAGCGCGTGACACCCGCCGATGTCCTGCGCGTCGCTCAAACCTATTTCACCGAAGACAACCGCACCGTCGGCCACTT
>JACCVS010000666.1 GCA_013698055.1 Acidobacteriota bacterium | reverse complement strand
GGCGCGGAACTTTCTCTCTGGAAGTCCCGGTGGCCTGTGATACTGAAATGGAAAACAAGCAGTGAGTGACAGCAGAGCACAATCGGCGATTCCGGGCGCAGTCGTAGAAGCTGCTCAAGAGCGCATCCCTGCGCCTGTGCGCCTCGCGCGACTTGCCAGCGTGCGCGTCTCGCCCGGAGGTTATCTGGCTATCTCATCGCTCTTAACGTTCACTGCTGCTCTGCTCGTCCGCGCTCAATATGATCTGACCGCGCTCATCGCAGTTGCTCTCGCCTGGGTTGTCACGCCTGTGCTGGCCTTTACCGACCGCATCAGTTTCGACGGGCACGTACTCTCGCGCAGAGGGCTTGTTCCCCTCCTAACTAAATTTATCAAAGGGCGCGAGCTGCGCTTGAAGATTGAGGACATCGAGCGTGTGGAGACGAGCGCGGTGCGGACGCTGCGTCGAAACGGGCGCGTTCGTTATCGCTATCGCAGCGAAGTGACAGGTCGTGGCAGCATCTTCGTGTTTGCTTCCGGCGGCAAGGCGTATCGCCGGATGGTGCGGACGTTGTTTCCGCTGTTGGGCTATGACAAGGTTGACGCGCGCTCAAGCGAGCTGCGCGATTACCTGACCGATTCGCACACCCTGCGGCTGAACCTGGAACTGCTTCGTATTGCTCCGCCCGCTGTGCTGGCGGGCGCAACTTCCGATCTTAAGCACAACGCGAAAAAAGAGATTCGTCACCAGCGAGTAGAAGGGCTGACGCATTCACCGATTGATGTTGAGCGTGGGCGATTGCTGCGTCTCGCCGCCAATGAGTTACGCGCCGCCGGGCGTCTGCGTGAAGCGGCAGAGGCTTTCCGCCGCGCGCTTCTGGTCATTCCGCACGATGGTTGGTTGATCTACGAGTTCGCGCGCTTTCTCCGCTCGCAAGCGGGCACGGCACGTGATGCTCGCCTGCTCCAACGCGCGCGCGCCTGCCTGCGACTGGCATCACGGCGCGCAGGTGATGACGCCCCGCTTCTTTCACGCATCGGCGAGAGCTTTTATGAATATGGGGAGCTGGCGCAGGCGTCACGCGCTTTCAGTCGCGCTCTGGAATTGAATTCGCGCGCCTTTCGCGCGGAGATTGGACTGGCGGAGGTCGCGCTCAGAAACGGCAAGCTGGCGCACGTCATTCATCGTTACGACGCGGCAGCGCGCATCGCACCTGACGAAGCCTTAGCGCGCCACGCCCGCCGCGAAGCGGAATACTACGCACGACTCAACAACGATGATGACTATCTTGGAGCGGAGTTGCGGCGCATTAGCTGGCTACAGAATTTACAGCGTGCCCGCCGATTGGCCGCGCGGATGACGCTCGCCAGTGTCCTGCTCGCACTCGCGGGGCCTTCCTTTGATGAGTCACTCGAAAGCATTGGCTGGTCACTCGCTTCTTCTTCGCTCATCGCGTGGCTCAGCGTCGCCCTCATCTCACGCTACCTCACGGCCAGACGAAAACCGCGAACGGAATAAGGAAAAAGAAAAGAGTCGAATGTCCAAAGTCACTAACTGTTAGTGACTTTGGACATTCGACTTTGGACTTACTTGTTCTTCCCTTTTTACTTCTTCGCGCGCGAGGTCGTAGATTTTTTAGGCTTGGTCTCGCCGTTCTCTTTCTTAGCGCCTTTTGTTGTTTTGGTTTTTGGAGAGACGACCGATCCGACGATTTCAGAAATGGCAGAGGTCGCATCGCTCACAAAATCTCCGACGCCGGACACGACGCTTTCGCTGATCTCGCGCACGGATGCAGGGATAATGCTCTCCGAAGACCCGGCGGCGGCAGCGGCGGCAAGCTCTGTGGGCTGGCTCGACGAATCAGGATTCAGCATCGCATCCCAGCGATAACGCGGCTGCTCTCGTGTTTCTTCCAGACGTTTGAAAACCATCTCGGTGACGGCGTTCGTCACCCAGTTGTGATAGAACTCGCCGACCGAGATTAATTCCGCATCAGGCGCAGGATTCATGAAATCAATCGCGTAAGGCACACCGTCCTTGATCGCGAACTCAACCGTATTGATGTCATAGCCCAGAGCGCGGCAGATCGTCCGCACATCATTCGTGATGCGCTCGGCCAGCTCCGTTGTCAGGTAGTTCGGGTTATTGATGTACTGCTCGCCCGACAGGTAAGACTTCGTCGGGTCATACGGCATAATCATCACTTCTTCCTGTCCGATGCAGTAGCAGCGCACGAACTGATCGAAAGCGATGAACTCCTGCAACGTCATGCAGAGCGTGCCCGTCTGGTCGTACTCGAACCACAATTCTTCGAGCGTGTTAACGCGCGAGACATTCTTCCAGCCGCCGCCATCAAAAGGTTTGAGGATGGCAGGCAGCCCCGTGTAATCAACGATGCCCTGCCAGTCGAGCGGGAATTCCAGATTCCTGAGACTCTCGGTGACAATGCCGGGGATGTAATCTTTCTGCGGCAGCAGAATTGTCTTCGGAATGGCAACGCCGAGCTTGCGCGCCAGCGAGAAGTTGAAGAACTTGTCGTCAGCCGACCACCAGAAGGGATTGTTGATGACGAGCGTTCCTTCGAGCGCGGCACGCTTGAGCATAGCGCGATAAAAAGGGACTTCATGCGAGATGCGGTCAATGATGATGTCGTACTCGCGTCCCTCATCGTAGCGCACGCCGCCCACAGTGATGTATTCGGCGATAACGTCGCCTTTGCCCCGTTCGTTGATGCTGCGAATCAGCGCGTCCGGAAACGTCTTCTCGCGGCCAACCAGAATTCCTACTTTCTTCATGTCAGAAGTTCCTTTCAAATAATGAGTGCGACAGAGGAGGGCGGGAAGGGATAAATTTATGTCCGCCTGCCACTGTTCACTTAATTGCCCATGTGGAAAACCGCGTACTCTACAAGCCTGCGCGGGCGGTTGTCAATCTGCGGCAGAAGGACAAACCGCGATTAGGTCGCATCAGGCCGCCTAATATGCTCAAAAGTAGTATTATCAGGCATCGTGCGGCTTGATCAGTATTCATGTGGGTGCGTGTTGGGAAAGGATAAATTTGGATGGCGAAGATAGAGGATTACGAGCCAACGGATGAGTGGCTTGAACAAATCAATGAAGAACTCAGAAAGAGAGATGTGCCTCATAAGCAGAGGCCTTATGATGCATTGATGGAGTGGTCTAAATATGCTGGTATTTCATCTTCATTAGGTGGCGAAGATGAAAAGAAGATATTTGATTGGTTCGAGAAAAATACAAAGGTCGGCTCTCAGTATTTTGGCCCGATGTATATGGGATCGCTCTTTTATGACTCCTGCTTTTGGCCTATCTTTATCCCGGTAGTGTGCGGTGAAGTGAAATTGGATGCGTCAAATTCGCTGAAGACTTTGCCCGATTCTATCAAGGCGCGCCTTATGAAAGACAAACAGGAATTCATGCAATATGTAGCTGTTTGGGTTGATTGCATAGATTATGGTTTCGGCATTGAAGAGTTAGTTGAAAACAAAAATATCAGCACTTTTGGGCAGGAGCTTTTTAGAAGCGGAAACCAGCAACTAAATGCGACTGTCTCACTGCTTCATGAAGATAATCCAAATGCTAAAGCTATGGAATCCGCAAGAATGGCAACCGAGATGTTCTTGAAAGCTTTTCTTGCTTCTAAATCAGGGCTAACCGAAAAGAAAGCGAAAGATAAGATCGGACATAATCTTGAGAAGGCGTTAAATATGTGCTTGGATGTTGATGGAAATTCCGAGTTACAAGTTATTCACCTTGGTCTGCCTCTCTTTCCAGAAATCAAAGACCGATATAAAGGCACTGACAAAACTTTAAAAGAGCTTTGGCATGGCTACGGAATCGCACAGTTTACAGGCACAACCGTAGTTCGTTCTCTGACAGGACGTGATGTACGTAAGACACTAAAATAAGTTGAACCCTAAAGATGAAACGCCACATAACGACTTATTCAAACCTAACGCTTGGTAGCATTCCTTTCATTGTTAATTCCACTTACCAAGCCGTAAAATAGTCCTCGAATAACTGAGGGAATGTTATGAGTACCAGGACTGAAGCGACGATTGAAGATTTGTACAGCGTGCCTGAAAACGGCAAGGCCGAATTGGTAAATGGAGAAATTGTACAAATGCCTCCTACTGGCGGTTTGTCCGGTCGCGCGGGCGGTAAAATTTATCGCAGCCTGGATGATTATGAACGAGAGACGAAATCCGGCTATGCCTTCCCGGATAATGTCGGCTTTGTCGTCAACCTATCTCATCGTAAATCGTTTAGTCCTGATGCGGCCTTTTACATTGGGGAATTAAAAGGCGGAGATTTTCTCGAAGGCGCTCCCGTTTTTGCCGTCGAGGTCAGAAGCAAGAATGATTATGGAGAGAAGTCCGAGCGCGCTCTTGAAAGGAAACGAGCCGACTATTTCACCTGCGGAACACTCGTGGTCTGGGATGTTGATGTGTTGCGGGAGAAATTGGTGAGAGTTTACCGGGCGACCGATCCCGATAACCCGACAATCTATCGTGCAGGAGATGTAGCAGAGGCAGAACCAGCCGTTCCCAGCTGGACGATTTTGGTTGATGAGTTCATCCCATGAACTCGCAGAAAGGGCAAGTCCAAATGTTAAAGTTCATCCGTGGTAGAACTACCTGATAACTCGACAACGAAGCCTTCCAAAAACTTATCGCCCCCTACAGGCGAGGGGATAGTGATAGACATCGGGACGGGAGACGGTCTCTTTGTGTACCAGTCTGCCCGCCGCAACCCGCAGAAATTTTACATCGGGGTGGACGCCAATTCGCGCCCGCTGGAGAAGGTGTCCGAGAAAGTTCACAGGAAACCGGCTAAAGGCGGCCTTTCCAACGTGCTGTTCATTCAGGCTGCGGTCGAAGACCTTCCGTCCGAGTTAAATGGCGTTGCTGATGAAGTCCACGTCCATTTCCCCTGGGGCAGCCTCTTGCGCGCCGTGGCTGCGGGAGACCTTGAAGCGCTCCGAAACCTCCGGCGGATTTGCTTACCCCGCGCAGTGCTGGAAGTAATCGTCGGGCTTGATCCTGAGCGGGATAGCTCCGAGATAGAGCGATTGGGGCTTCCAGCCCTGACTATCGAGCATATAGATTCTGCCCTCGCTGCTGAGTACAAGAATGCGGGGTTTGAGATATTTGAAAGAGGCGTTATGGCTTCGTCCGAGTGGCCTGAATTTCAAACCTCCTGGGCGAAACGGCTGAAGGGGAATACGAATAGAACCTTGATATACATCATCGCGCGCGCCTGTTGACGGTTTTCGAGTTTTCAATCCGTTTCTTCCTCTTTAATTGGGCCGGGCATCCGCGCTGCCACAGTTGCGCATCAATATCACTTGTTCAGAGGCGCGTCACGCGCCACGTAATTTTCAACAGGCTGTGGTAGAATTAGCTTTACCGGATGGACTGACTTTCCCCGATAGTAGCCGTTCCCAAATTCCCGATTAACTCGAAGGAGAAGTGATTTTCAGTGTTGCGACGCATCACAAACCTTGCCCTCATCTTGACGCTGCTGGCCGCAGTTACTGTTATCAACACGACCGCCGCCCGCGCTCAGGATAAGAATTCTTACACCGCCGAGCAGATTGTCGAGACCACTATCAGCATTTACGGCTCGCGCCCCGG
>JACCVS010000572.1 GCA_013698055.1 Acidobacteriota bacterium | reverse complement strand
GGATTTAATTACGGTCGCAGTTTGTATCGCGGGGATGTCGCTTTTCTTCGTTGGCAAGCTGCGCCCGCAGGACGTGAGCGGTAATCTGACGGCGCTGGCGTCAGGCCTCTGCTTCGCTTTCTACATTCTGCTGCTGCGCCACCCTCAATCGCAGCGCGTGAACCGTGCTTCATCGGTCATCTACGGCAACCTGCTGCTCGTCATCTTCACGGCTCCGGTGGGAATTGCGGCGTTAGAGCAAATGACGATGCGGGATGCGGGCAGCGTTCTCTATCTGGGAGTGTTTCAGATCGGCGTGGCTTACACGTTCTTCACTCTGGGCATGGCGCGCGGCGTCAGGTCTCTGGATGCCAGCATAGTCGGCTACATCGAGCCTGTGCTGAATCCCCTCTGGGTCTTCATCTTTCTTAATGAGCGGCCTACCAATTGGGCGCTCATCGGCGGCTCAATAATTATCGTCGCAGTTGTCTCGCATACAATCTGGGGAGCAAGCAGGTCCAGGCGGAGCGCAGACGCGGTGCGCTGATGAGCGGAACTAAGCATGTTCAAGATGTTGTCAGGACTGATTTAGAAACCGAAATAGCCCGCGCCCGAAGCCGATTTCTTCCCGGTGAAGCGATCCAGCGCTTCAAGCACATCGCGACACAGGGCGCGTTCCGCGTCGCCGCGTCCGGCGATGTCGCGCAATTGAACAGCGAGCAGAAGCAGGTCACGATGTTCCGGGGCTGAGCGCACGCCCTTGAGCCATTTGAGCAAATCGCTGTTCTTTCTCTCACTGCTTTTTGTCTCCGCTTTATCGCTCGCTTTCACAGAGCGCTCAAACAGCGTCTCGACCAATCCGGCTGTCTCATGCGCGTCAACCAGCGTGGCGATGGCATCGGCGAAGTGCGCCGCCTTGTCCATCTCTTCGGGCGTGAAGGGTTGATAGGGCGGGTTGCCCAGACGATTGACGAACTCTAGCACGCCGACCGTCTCGTCTTCGACGCGCAAGGGAGTGGCGAGAATAGTCTGCGTCGAATAACCCGTAGCGCGGTCCACCTCGGCATAAAACGTCTCTTCCTGAGCCACATCGGCGACGGCCACGGGCTGCCCGCTCGCAAAGACGAATCCCGCGATGCCCTTGCCCGGTGGAATCCGCACTTTCATCAATTTGTCAGCGACCTCGCCAATGGCAACCAGAAATTTTAACCCGCCACGATTTCCGTCGCGCACGAGCACGGAGGCTTCATCTGACCCGAGCGCATCTCCGGCAACGCGCAGAATATTTTCGATGGAACGCCTGAGCGGCGAAGTCATCAAATTCGCCACGTCTACCGCGCGAATGGCATCGCGCAATTGCGCGTCGAATGAGCTGTCCGCTACGGAGCTGAGCTTTTTGTCGCGCTTCTTTTTGTCGATGGTCTTGTCGGCGGTTTTCTTAGCCATATCCCTCACAAACTCCCACCTTAATGCCTTCTGCGCCGTCTTAGTTTGCGAGACTTCGTCGTCGGCTTTGCTTTGCCCGGGGCAACTTTCGGGGAAGACTTGTTCTCTTTAAGCATGGAAACGGCCAAGCCCTGCACGACCTCATTTTTGATGTCGGCTCTCAGCTGAAGCTCGTCGCCCTGTGCCGTGATTTGTACACTATCGATCAAGGCACGGGTTTGTTGGTCTGGAATCTGAGTGCCGGCTTGCTGGCGCAAGCCCAGCAGCATATCGCTCACGCTCTGCGCCTGCTCGGCACTGTCGAACCGGGCGCTGAGGGCAATATTGAAATCCGCAGGAGTTGCGCCTATCGAGACGTAAATCTGCTTGATGCTGTTGATGATTTTCTCTATACCCGGGGGCATTTCCTCTTTCGGCCCACTGGCGAGGAAACTTTGCTTGGCGGATTCGGGCACGTTGACGGCACTACCCACAAGTGCGCTTGAGTCGCGCGTCGCAAGCTGAACGAGCGCGGAATCAACACGTCCATTGCCCGCCGCAGCATCTATCGCTGCGCGTATCTGCGGCAAATCGCCGATGGCAATCGTGTTCGCGTCAAGCACCGTGACAGCAGGCGTCTCTCGCTCGGCTCTTTTCTTCGGCGGGGCGGGCATCGGCTCATGGTAAATAACTTTTCCGCCATATGTTTCTTCGGTGCCTTTGCCTTTTGTCTCGCGCTTAACAGCCGCCAGGAACGCGTTCGGGTCGAAATCTCCGTGGACGATAATGACGATGCCGACATCCTCTTTCTTCACGTCTTTGAACGTCGTCCCGTAGAAACGCAGCCCCACCACAATGCGGTCAACCGAAAGAATGTTTACTCCGGTCTTCTTGTTCACTTCGTCAAGAGCGATTGTCATTTTGGCAAGCGTCGCCGGGTCATTGACGAAAATGCGCGGCACAACTTCAGTCATGATTCGACGAAGGTTGACGAACCCGATGACATCAGAAGCCGGAAGCGTAGCCAGCGGGTCGCCGTTCACCGTAGCAGGCTGCGTGATTTGGGCGGAGACAGGACTGGCACCAATCACAGTCGTCAGAAAGATTGCGAGCAACAGAGAGCAAAGCTTTGTGTTAATCATTTTGGGTAGCCTTTCGCTACATAAACTATGGCCGACTTTTCGGCGCTGGACGATAAAGGAGCTTGAAGAGCCGGTGTAAAGCTCTCGACTTTTACTTATCCGTTGGCGGCTTGATACCCGGCGCAGTCGGCGATGCTTTAGGAGCCGCGCTGCCACCTGATGGAGCCGTAGTAGTTGTTGATGGCAGCGGCGCGCTGGAATTGCTGTAGGTCGTCGTTCCGGGCGCGTTGGCGTTCGGAGCGCCGCTCTGATCGCTACTCGCGCAACCGATTGAGATGACGGCGAGGGTCACCAGAACAAAAAAGGCTAAAGTTTTACGCATCGGCTTATCTCCTACAAATGTTTTTCGAGCGGCGATGAGCATACTACTGTCAGGAAGGTTTTGCTACCACCCTAAAGGATACAAGCTACCAGTTTTCAGGCAGCATATTGTCAATAGGGAGCGGGAGAGCCTCGTTAGGGATGACCTCCGGATGAAGATCAATTCACTACCTGTTCAGGTTTGAGCGTAAGGTCGAGAGTACCGGGCTTGAGGGGTTGATCGCGGCGAGTTTGTCAATCGCATCTTTCGCCGTCGCTTTGTCTCCTTTGCTGAGCGAGACATCGGCCAGTCTCGCCAGAGCCTGCTCGTGCCTGGGGTCTATCTCCAACGCTTTCCTGTACTCGGCAATCGCGCGGTCATAGTCCGGTGGCTGCCGCCGGGCATAGGTGCTCCCGAAGTCTGCAAGCAGATCTGCATCACCGGGGCGCTGCGCCAGTAGCTTTTCGTAATAAGTGGCCGCGCCAATAAAATCATTCTTATCGTACTTCGTGTGTCCCATTCCCGTGAGCGCATCCGGGTCGTTCGGTTTCAAAGCGAGCGCGCGAGTCAAATAGAGTTCTGCTTTGTCGAAGGATTCGAGTTGGTAGAAGGCGGCAGCAGCCTTCATCTGTGCCGTGAAGTCCTGCGGATTGCGATCCGCCGCATCCATTGCGGTCTGCGCCTGCGCCGATGAAGCAGCCGCATTATTCCCACCGCTCAGGTTTGGATGCCCCGGCGGAAGCGGCGCGCCAGCTTGCGCCGGGTCGAGTGATCGCGCCGGGGAGCCTGCGCGCGTCATTGTGCTGACAGGCTGATTCTCGCCCATATTCGCAATGAAGAAGCCTATGAAGAATCCCAGAACAACACCGGCAACGGAAAAGAGAATGTTTTCCTTCATCAGAGATCAAAGCCTTTACTGAAATTTCGCCAAGCCGTAGAAGCCGAAATTCGCGCTAGAATATTTGAAGTATAGCACTTCAAAACTCATTTTAACGGATGAGGATTTCGGTTGCTGAAACCCCGGTTTGAGGGCGCTTTCAGCGCGTGATACAATAATTTTCAAAACAGTTAGGAGATAGAAATTTCTTGAAAAAGAATGTGCCGGTAAAGGATACCTGTCAACCAAACGGCGCGTGTCTCTAACGCTTTCTCTCCTTCCTGACGGGGATAAACATTGAACGGCAATCAACCGATGTGATGAGCCTAAAACTTGAGGCTAATGCTCTGGAGTGCGTGCGCGGCGGGCGCAGGCTTTTTCATAACCTCTCTTTTTCTTTAGGGGCGGGAGAACTGTTAGAGGTCTCGGGGCCAAACGGGAGCGGCAAGACCAGCCTCTTGCGGATGCTCTGCGGTCTGCTCTCTCCGATTGCCGGAGAAATCCTCTGGCAGGGAGCGAACACTCGAACGCTCAAGGAAGAGTATCTCAAGGAGCTGGCCTATCTGGGACACGCCAACGGAGTCAAACCGGAGTTGAGCGCGCGGGAGAATTTACGCTTCACCGGCGCACTCACAAACCGGCGACCTGACGAGGGAAAAATCGCGATTGCTCTCGAACGGATGGGACTCGGTGACAGCGAAGCAATGCCAGCCAGGGCGTTATCTCAGGGGCAGCAGCGACGGCTCGCGCTGGCGCGACTGCTAATCGGCGAGAAGGTGTTGTGGGTTCTGGATGAGCCATTGACAGCGCTCGACAGTGCCGCCGTCCAGTTGATTCAATCCGTCCTCGCCGAGCACCTGGAGGCGGGCGGCATGGCGGTGCTGACGACGCATCAGCCGCTGGATATCCGCGCAGGCAAATCCCGCCGAATCCATCTTGCGCCCGTGAGCATATACTGAATGCTGGCAACTTTGCGATGGGTCATTCAGAGGGATGTGACTCTGGCGTGGCGTGGACGCGCGGGCGTGTTGTCCACGCTCTTTTTCTTCATCATCGTCGTCAGTTTGTTCCCGCTCGGCATCGGGCCAGAGATGAAGACTTTGCGCGCGATAGCGCCCGGCGTAGTGTGGGTCGCAGCGCTTCTGGCTTCAATGCTCTCGCTTGATCGAATGTTCTCGCACGACTACGGCGACGGAAGTCTTGAGCAGTTGATGCTGACGCCGCAGCCGCTTTCAGTGGTCGTGCTGGGCAAGATAATCGCGCACTGGCTGGTGACGGGAGCGCCACTGGTTTTGATCGCTCCTATCTTAGGCGTGCAGTTCGATTTGCCGCCGCAGGCGCTTCTGACACTGGTGGTTTCGCTCCTTTTGGGAACGCCCGCCCTGAGCTTGATTGGCGCAATCGGCGCGGCTTTGACCTTGGGTTTACGCGGTGGGGGCGTGATGGTATCCTTGCTGGTCTTGCCGCTGTGTATTCCGGTTCTCATTTTCGGCGCGGGCGCGGTCGAGGCCAGCATCACGGGCACGAGTGTTGAGCCTCACCTGTCTTTGCTCGGAGCCATGCTGGTGCTGGCGCTCCTGTTTGCGCCGTGGACAACGGCTGCGGCGTTACGAATCTCTATAGAGTAAGAGATTTTTTCTGCATGGCTCGACGCAAAATTAACTGGTACAAATACACGTCTCCGGCGAGTTTTTACCCGCTCGCTGGAAAGATGGTTCCGTGGTTCGCCGTCCTCTCGGCGCTACTCTTGGTGGTCGGACTTTATATCGGATTCTTCATGGCGCCGAAGGATGCTGTGCAGGGCGAGGCTTACCGCATCATCTACATTCACGTTCCGGCGGCGTGGATGGCAATGTTCCTTTACGCGATGATGGCGATTTACGCCGGATTGGGGCTGGCCTTCAACGCGCGGCTGTGGTCAATGATGGCGACGGCCATCGCTCCAACGGGCGCGATGTTCGCTTTTCTGGCGCTCTGGACGGGAGCGCTCTGGGGCAGGCCGATGTGGGGAACGTGGTGGGTGTGGGACGCGCGCCTGACTTCGACGCTTATTCTGTTCTTCCTTTATCTTGGTTTTCTCTCTTTGCAGGGAGTGATTGAAGACACGCGCCGCGCTGACCGCGCCGGGGCGCTGCTTGCTCTCGTCGGAGCGGTCAACGTCCCCATCATCTATTTCTCCGTCCAGTGGTGGAACACGCTGCATCAGGGTGCGTCGCTACGCTTGGGGCGCACTCCGTCCATCGCGCCTATCATGCTTGCAGCACTTCTCATCATGGTATTTGCCTGCTGGATGTACTCGATCACGGTGACGCTGATGCGCGTGCGCTCGATCATTCTGGAAAGAGAGCGTCAAGCTCCGTGGGTTGCAGAACTGCTGGGAGAGACGAAATGAGCTGGGCGGAATTTTTCAACATGGGCGGTTATGCCTTTTACGTCTGGGGTTCTTTCGGCGTGGCGCTCGTCTCGATGGGCATTGAAGTTTACCTGCTCCGCCGCCGGAAGAAGCGCGCCCTCTTGCAGCAGGTTAAGCAGGCTCCTAAAATAAGCGTATTGCAAGAACATGAAACCACGACATAAAAAACTCGCTTTGATCGGCACGGGACTGGCCGGACTCGGAATCGCCGCCGCGCTGGTGCTCAACGCCATCCAGAGTAACCTTGTCTTCTTCTTCAGCCCGACGCAGGTCGCCGCCAAAGAAGCTCCAACGCAGAAGACTTTCAGGATCGGCGGTCTGGTGCAGCAATCCAGCGTGAAGCGCGAGGACGACGGATTGACCGTGCGCTTCGTCGTCACCGATCTGGCGCACAGTATGCCGGTCGTCTATACCGGAATCCTTCCAGACCTCTTCAAAGAGGGCAAGGGCGTGGTGGCGCAAGGCAAACTTGGCGCGGACGGAATCTTTCACGCCGATCAGGTGCTAGCCAAACACGACGAGAACTACATGCCGCCCGAAGCCGCCGACGCGCTCAAGCCGAATCAGGATTATACAAAGAAGGCGAGCGAGACTTTGGAGAAGTAGAGAGAAGTAGCAGGAGAAGTTTTTTATGACGGCGGTTCCAGAGATCGGACAGTTCGCGCTCATCCTCGCGCTCTTGATGGCTATCACGCAGACGGCGCTGCCGCTGCTCGGCGCGGCTCGCGGCAACCAGGCGTGGATGAATATGGCCAGCTCCGCCGCGCCGGCGCAGTTCATCTTTGTGCTGGTGGCCTTCGGCTGCCTCGCCTACTCTTTCATCACCAACGATTTTAGCGTCCTCAATGTCGCAACCAACTCCAACTCGCTTCTCCCCTTGAACTATCGTCTCGCGGCAACGTGGGGTTCGCACGAAGGCTCTCTTCTGCTCTGGAGTTTGCTGCTGGCCTTGTGGACGGTGGCGGTGACGCTGTTTAGCCGCCAGTTGCCGCTTGAGATGCGAGCGCGCGTGCTCGGCGTGATGGGATTTATCAGCATCGGCTTCCTTTTGTTCATGCTGATGACCTCGAATCCCTTTCAGCGATTGATTCCGGCGGCGATGGATGGCCGTGACCTCAACCCGCTCCTTCAAGACCCGGCGATGGTGATTCACCCGCCGATGTTGTACATGGGCTACGTCGGCTTTTCGGTGGCCTTCGCTTTTGCCATCGCCGCGTTGCTCGGCGGGAAACTCGATGCGACATGGGCGCGTTGGTCGCGCCCGTGGACGACAATTGCGTGGAGTTTTTTAACGTGCGGCATCGCGCTTGGTAGCTGGTGGGCGTATTACGAACTGGGCTGGGGCGGCTGGTGGTTCTGGGACCCGGTGGAGAATGCTTCGTTCATGCCGTGGCTGGTCGGGACGGCTTTGATTCATTCGCTGGCGGTGACGGAAAAGCGCGGCAGCTTCAAAAGCTGGACGGTGCTGCTGGCTATCGCCGCGTTCTCGCTGAGCCTGCTCGGTACATTTCTGGTTCGCTCGGGCG
>JACCVS010000558.1 GCA_013698055.1 Acidobacteriota bacterium | reverse complement strand
ATACGATGCTCCAATTTCTTTTATGCTCCTGTAGCTCAACTGGAAGAGTTCGACGCTTCGAACGTCGCGGTTGCAGGTTCGAGTCCTGTCAGGAGTTCCACTTTTACACAAGCGGGAGTGATGTAGCTGGCAACATGCGAGTCTTCCAAACTCGCTTCGAGAGTTCGAATCTCTCCTTCCGCTCCAAACATCCATGCGCGCGTCGCCAAGCGGCTAAGGCACCGGATTGCAAATCCGGCATCGTGAGTTCGAATCTCGCCGCGCGCTCCAATACGTCAACCGCGAAGCGCATACGCTTTGCCACAAACGCTGCACAAGAAAGGAGGTGCCGGGAGATGAAGACGACTCTAAATGGTCGCGTGTTACTGCTGAACTTTTCTTACGAAGCGCTCGGCACCATCGGGACGGCACGTGCGATGTGCCTTGTGTTTCGTGAAGCCGTGTTCGTCGAAGAGTACGACGCCGGGCGCGTACTGCATTCTGTCAATGCTACGTTCAGAGTTCCAAGCGTGGTGCGCCTTCGCGCTTACGTCAACGTGCGTCGTCGCCGGAACGCGTCGGGCATGAAGCGGCTGCGCATCTACGTGAGAGATAAGTTCACTTGCCAATACTGCGGGGTGCGCAAAGGTGCAGACGAGTTGACGCTCGATCACATCACGCCCCGCGCGCAGGCGGGATATTCCACGCCGGAGAATCTCGTCGCGGCGTGCGTGGCGTGCAACAACCGCAAAGGCAATCGCACGCCGGAGCAAGCGCGAATGCCGCTTCTTACTTCGCAGCACAAGCTGCGCGTCGGGCTTGACCGCGTGATGCTCTGCCACTACGCGGAGAACCGCCCGGAGTGGCGCAAGTATCTCTTCGTCGAAGAGACTGTCAGCGAACGAAGCAAGACTGCATAGATAATCAGAGGAAGAAGGCTCGTCACGCTTCTTTCTCTGGTCAACATTTGGTCGGATAGCTGAGACGGATTAGCGTCGCTCTGAAAAGGCGAAGAGAGTGGTTCGATACCACTTCCGACCACCAAACTTTCAAACAAACAATTTAAGCGCCGGTTAGTTCAGCGGCTAGAACGTCTGTCCTACAAACAGAATGTCGGAGGTTCGAGTCCTCCACCGGCGACCACAAATTTCTAATGGCGATGTAGCTCCAACTTGGCAGAGCGTCCGCCTCCAGCTTTCGGGCTTGTAGCTCAGTGGAACAAGAGCATCTGTCTTCTAAACAGAAAGTCGCAGGTTCGAGTCCTGCCAAGCCCACCAATAGTTTTATGTTGCGGAGTAGCTCAAGTGGACAAGAGCGTTGGTCTCATAAACCAAAGGCTGCGGGTTCAACTCCCGCCTCCGCAACAATTTTCATTGGCTGGTGATGTAACTGACAGCATAGAAGTCCTGCAAACTTCTTGTGAGAGTTTGAATCTCTCCCAGTCCACCAAATAATTCACTGGCGATGTAGCTCAATTGGATACAACAGAGCGTCGGTCTTGTAAACCGGACGATAAGGGTTCGACTCCCTTCATCGCCTCCAAGTTTGACGCGGGAATGGAGCAAGGGAGGCTCGACGGTCTCATAAGCCGTGCAACGGCAGGTTCAACTCCTGCTCCCGCAACCAATCTCAGTGTTCCTCGCGCGGGCAACCACCGAAAGACAGAGGCACAGAGCAAGTCCTTATCAACTTTGTGCCTTCCCGCCTTCTCGGTAATCGTCGAAGCGATTTTTCTTGTGGCGTAGCCAAGCGGTAAGGCATCGCACTGTTAATGCGACCATGCGAAGGTTCGAATCCTTCCGCCACAGCCATTTTCTAGTCCGGTAGCTAAGAGGCTTAAGGCACTCGCCTTTTAAGCGAGACATCGTCGGTTCGAATCCGACCCGGACTACCAAATCCATAGCGGTGTAGCTCAACGTTAGAGCATACGCGAGATTGCGCGTCAGACGAAGGTTCAACTCCTTTCACTGCTATCAAACTCTCGGGGCATAGCTTAATGGTAAAGCAGCCGGCTTATACCCGGTGTTAGCGGCAGATTACCGCAAGAGTGCAGGTTCGAGTCCTGCTGCCCCGATTCTGTTTTGCGGGATGGTGTAACTCGGCAACACGCTGCGCTTTGAACGCAGAGACTGAAGGTTCGAGTCCTTCTCCCGCAGCCATATTCGCAACACAAGGTACTTCAGTTGTCGCCTCGAAAGAGGAGGTGACAGGGGATGTTTATTCGCTTCGTTAGTGGAGATATTGATGCTCAATCTCATACGCAAGCGGGTCTTTTCTGCGCGGCATACAAGCTCAGATATGAGCGTGAATTGCCGGAATACGATCTTGATCGGCTGCTCGATTTATTAGGGTGGTTCAACACCTATCTGAGATCGCCATTCGAGTCTCGGCTGAGAAAGGGCTGGCGCCGCCGCAGAGCGATCTGTTGGTTTAAGTCTTCTGCGCTTGAGCATCTGGGGAGAGCGCACGAGATGGTCGCCCTTCTGGAAGACAACGATGTCTATATTCGTACGATCAAGTCGGAAAAGATCGGATACAGACTTTATGAAGATGATGCGCAGGTGCTGGCACAGCCCTTCGCAGACATGAGGCTTAATTTTTGAATGCAGAGGGTGCGGGACTAAAGGTTAACAGTCCGAAACGAGACGCCCGCCAAGGAGGTAAAGATGGCAAACAAGACTCTATTCAAGTCAATCGTCGGCAAGTTTTTGCCGAAGACGGATGCAATCAATGAAGAACGCGCACCGGCATACTCGCTTGAGCCGAAGCACGCCCTGGCGCAGTACGCGGCGACGGGCTGCATGAACCACACGTTTTACGCGAGCGCTGAAGAACAACTGGCAAAGGTGCTTGAGTTGTGTGCTCAGGTCGAGCCGGAGTTCATCGCAAAGGCAGCTGTCTTCTGTCGCGAGCGCGGTTTTATGAAAGACATGCCTGCGCTTTTGTGCGCAGTGCTCTCGGTGCGTGATCGCGCGCTTTTGGCACAAGTGTTTCCGCGCGTGATTGACAACGGTAAGATGCTACGCAACTTCGTGCAGATCATGCGCTCCGGCGCGGCTGGTCGTAAGTCGCTCGGCACAGCACCGAAGCGTCTCGTGCGTGAGTGGTTCGAAGCGCGCGAAGCGGAAGCGATCTTTACGACATCAGTCGGCCAGAGTCCGTCGTTCGCAGACATCCTGAAGATGGTGCACCCGAAGCCCACAACGGCAGAGCGTGCGGCGCTATACGGTTACTTGATCGGAAAGCCGCACGAGGTGGAAGCATTACCGCAGGTAGTCCGTGACTTCGAGACGTTCAAGGCGAGCGCGCTCGGCAATGGTGTGGCGAGCGTTACGGCGGACGTGCCGCGCGTGCCGTTTCAGATGTTGACCGCGCTGAACCTCGGTCGAGGCGAGTGGGTTGAGATCGCACGTACCGCTTCGTGGACGATGACGCGCATGAACTTGAACACTTTTGCGCGTCATGGAGTCTTCGAGGCGGAAGGCATGGCGGAGTTGATCGCTGCGCGTCTACGTGATGAGAAGCTCGTGCGTCGGGCGCGTGTCTTCCCGTACCAGTTGATGGCGGCGTTCGACGCGGTAGGTAAGGGAGTGCCGGAACTTGTGCGCGATGCCTTACAGGATGCGATGGAAATTGCTACCGAGAACGTGACGGAGATCGCGGGAAAGGTCTATGTCTTCCCGGATGTTTCAGGCTCGATGCGCTCGCCTGTGACGGGCTTCCGTCAGGGTTCTACTTCCGCCGTGCGCTGTATTGATGTTGCGGCTTTAGTTGCAGCAACGGTGCTGCGTAAGAACCCGAAGACGCAGATCATCCCGTTTGAGTCTAAGGCGATTGCGGTACGCCTCAACGCGCGTGATAGCGTAATGACGAACGCCGAGAAGCTGGCAAAGTTGCCTGCCGGGGGAACGAATTGCAGCGCGCCGCTTCAGCTTTTGAACAAGCTGCGCGCGACGGGCGATCTCGTGATCTACGTCTCAGATAATGAATCGTGGATCAATTCGCCGATCTATGGGCGCTTCGGCGGAGGCGCGACGCAGACGCTCGCTGAGTGGGAACGCTTTAAGGAACGCAACCCACAGGCGCGGATGGTCTGCATTGACGTTCAGCCTAACTCAACGACGCAGGCCAAAGAGCGCAAGGATATTCTCAACATCGGCGGCTTCTCCGATGCTGTGTTTAATCTCGTCGCCGAGTTCGCCGTAGGTCGCTTGAGTGCTGGACACTGGACGAGCGTCATTGAAGCAGTGACGCTTTAGCTGAACTTACAAGCAGAGCCGAATGCTCCTCGAGATTACATCACCCTGCAACGGTAGAAACCGTATCTCGATAAATTTTGTCGGCTCCGCTTGTGAGAACTTTTGAAGATGGCGAATGCAGGTTGGGAGTACACGGTAAAGCAGGTTCGAATCTAGCCTCGCCCGTTTAAGATTGTGGGCGAGAACTCTCGCCGTTCCTTGTCGCCATCTTCATCTTCCGATTTGTGTAATGAAGTGGAGTGAATGCTTGTGAGGATTCCATTAGCTCAATTAGTTAGAGCGTCCGGCTTAAAACCGGAAGCGCGTTCGGTGCGACTCCGAACATGAAATCTTTCAAATTCTTGTCACTCTGAAGCTTTTGAATTTACTCGACGAATGCCGAGGGAACTACATTGTAACCAGAGGGTTCTAGGTGCAAATCCTAGTCGTGCGGGCTTCTCGTACGGTAGCTCAAATAGATAGAGCGTCTGTCATGTTTCCTCAATTCTTGTCGTCGCTTGCAAATTAATTTTCGCGGCGAATGCAGGTGGAACTACATGCCTTGAGAGCACGAGGTTCCGGGTTCGAGTCCCGGCGACTCCAAAACTTCTATGGGGTCGTAGCTCAACGGTAGAGCACGTAAGGTTTCGCCGAAAACTTGTCGCCGCTTCTTTTTGTATTCATTCGTGAACTTGTTGTTAGGAGATAATGAAAATGAAGTTAGCCGAAAGCTTAATCTTACGCGCGGATTGCCAGAAGCGTTTCGAGCAGTTGAAAGTCCGCGTTCTACGGAGCGCAAAGGTGCAGGAAGGTGACGCGCCACCCGAGAATCCGCAGGAACTCGTTGTCGAATTGGAAGGCACGGCGGCGGAACTCTCTGATCTTATCAAACGCATCAATCGCACGAATTCAAACACGCAATTCGACGCCGGTCGCTCGTTGTCCGACGCGCTGGCGGAGCGTGATGTATTAGCGTTGCGCCGCGCGGCGTACAGTGCCTTAGCGGAGGCTGCCGCCGTAACGCAGAATCTTTACAGCCGCTCGGAAGTGAAGTTCGTCAGCACCGTGAACGTCGCAGAAGTGCAGCGGCAAACGGACGCGCTCGCAAAGGAGTACCGCGAGTTGGACGCGCGCATTCAAGAGACGAACTGGCAAACGGATTTGCGGGAAGTATAATCAGATGTAGTCGGTAGCTGTAATGGACAGAAGCGAGCACGAACGCGCGCCAACCGCGTAGAAGTTGGCATTGCGGCTGAAAGGTCGCTGCATGGTGACTGGCAGGGGCGCTGGTCAGCGGGTTCGATCCCCGTGGATAACAAGTAATGCCCAGTAAAGTGACAAGCGTAAGGGGTATTGTCAAAGTAACTACCGCGTGCTGGTCTGTTCGTTCGGTGAGGGTGGGTAAGGGGCACTACATCAACTGTGATAATAGTACGTCAAACTTTTGGAGGGAATGGAGTGAACCCCAGCGATTGGACAGATAAGTTCTGCCATTAGTACATTCCTGCCGGGCCTTTCATCGGAGGACCGGCAATGCCACGCAGCAGACGTTACTTCAGCCTTTCTTTCAAGCGCCAAGTGGTGCTTGAGCTACTGACTGGTGAAGCGACCTTAGCAGCTCTCGCACGCCGCTATGAAGTCTCTTCACACTTACTGATTCAATGGCGACAAGCTTATCAGGCAGGTCACCTCGACGATCAACCGCCGCCTCGGGACTTACACGCGCTCGAAGCCCGCAACCGCGAACTCGAACGACTCGTCGGACGCCAGGCTTTAGAGATCGAGTTCTTAAAAAAAGCCGCCAGCTTTCAACGCCAGCACTCAAACGGCAGTGGATTGATAGCCACGGGAGCTATCTCTCCAAGAAAGCGAGGTGCGCGATGACAGGGCTGGCGCGCTCCACCTTCTACTACAAGTCTCATCCCGGCGCAGCACCGTCAGCCCTTGATGCCACCTTGAGTGAGCGGATGCAAGCACTGGCAGAAGTCTTTCCGCGCTATGGCTACCGGCGGATGAGCGCTCAACTGCGGCGCGAAGGCTTTGCTGTCAACCATAAGAGAGTCCTCAGACTGATGCGCGAGGCGAACTTGCTTTGTCAGACGAAACGTCGCTTTGTCCGCACGACTGATTCAAAGCATGACTTTCGGCTCTATCCGAATCTGACCAAAGAGCTGGAACTGACAAAGCTCAATCAACTGTGGGTCGCAGACATCACCTACATTCATGTCCGCGAGGGCTTCGCTTATCTGGCGGTCCTGCTCGATGCTTTCTCACGCCGCGTAGTCGGGTGGGCCTTGTCACGTCAGATCGACAGTGAGTTGACGATGGCCGCTCTGCGTGCCGCTTTCGAGGCGCGTCAACCTCCCGCCGGGTGCATTCACCATTCAGATCGCGGCGTGCAATATGCTGCGGCTGAGTACGTCGAGTTAGCCAAAGATGGCGGACTGCGTCTTTCGATGTCGCGCCGAGCCAATCCATACGATAATGCAAAGGCGGAAAGCTTCTTCAAGACGCTCAAAGTCGAAGAGATCTATCTGATGGAAGTCGTCTCGGTAGCAGAACTGGCAGCGCGTCTGCCCTATTACATTGATGAGATTTACAATGAACAGAGGCTTCATTCTTCGCTTGGCTATCTGCCGCCGGTGG
>JACCVS010000527.1 GCA_013698055.1 Acidobacteriota bacterium | reverse complement strand
TCTCTCTATTTGACTCGCAAACAGATCTCTCTTCGTGTGAACCGCGAGATCGTCCTTGGTGGATAGTTGACCGGTGGAAGGGATGTTCACGCTGTCCACCTGTCTGGCAGTGCGCCGCGCTGTTGTTGTCTTCTCTTTTATCACGTTCGGCAGCATCGTCGGGTTAAAGGCTATCGGGCTACCGTTGATATTTCTGAGGGCAGAGAAGGTCAAATCCGTCTGGGCGGAGGCATGGCAGTTGATGCAATAGAGGCCGTATCCCGCATTCTGATAACTGCTATAGTTTATCGTCGGGCTGCCGTCGCTCCAGAACCAGCCGTCCCACGCTCCCTTTTTATCCCTGACCATGATGGCCCAGCCTCCCGGAGGAGGGAAAGCATCCTTTTGCTGCGCTGCGGGCATGTCATACATCTCTTTAATGATCGCCGCACCGTCTGCAATCTTGTCCTCTTTTCTGCCCGTGTTCATCCATTCCACAATCTCTGGAGAGTAATAAACCCTCACGGCGTTGTGAGTGCCGTATTTCTTACCGCCGATGTAAGGGCCGGTATCGCGAATCTGGCTATCCGCCTTCCAGCCGGGACTGGTTTTATAGCAGCCCTTATTGACGAAGTCGCTGAGGACTTTCTCGTAGGCATCAATCCCCCGCTCGCTGCTCGGCAAAAATGGCAGTGGCCACGCCTTCGCGCATGGGTCTTGAGTGCTGGCGTTAAATCGAAAGAACCCGCTCTTCTCAGCCAATCCGGCGCGATTGAACATCAACAATGCGGCTATGGCTAAGAGGTAACAGCAGCGGACAAGAATCTTCGCGGTTTTCATGAAAGACCCTCTTCCTGAACGAGCGATGCTTATTCAAGCGTTTGACTTCCGATAGACAAACTGCGAGGCCAGCTTTGATTCGAGCGACTGGGCAATCGTCGAATCACAACTGAAAGTTCTTCCCTGGGCGAGCGGCCTTTTGTTTTCCTGCTGGGCGGTAAAACGAGATACAGCGAGGTTGAGAGGTCAATAACAGGGTGAACTTTATAAACTCACTGTCTCTTTGTCAATGATTATAATTTTCAGCGAAGGCTATCTTGCATCCTCAGAGAGCGCGGTCAATTCATCAGCTTGAGTAAATAATTTATGAAGGCGGGCCGCGTATCAACGAATAATCTTCGTTGATCCATCGTCGTCATCACTGTCCCACATCCATTAATCTCATTTATCCGGTCGCCGATGAAATCAATTGCGCCCACGCTGATGCCCGACAGTTCGCAAATGTATTGAGCAGCGGCCAAATCCCCTGCGAAACCCCGGTGCGAGCTTTTATTGTAGGCAGTGAGCCGACACTTCTCGTTCCAGTCTTCCCACGGAGTCTCGCGGCCACGATATTTTCGCCCGGCGACAAATTTTCCGCCCACAAACCAGAGACGTTTTTCATCGCCCTGACAGTAACCTTGAAAGCAATAATCGCTCAGGTCTCTATCGGAATGCTTCTTCAGTTTGTTATGAAACTTTCTGACCATCGCTTCATCGATCAGCAACTGGACTTCGGTCGAAGCGCCTCCCCAGATGGGCTTGACGACAATTGAACGTTTCTTTCGTTGAAAATCGTAGACTTCGTCAATGCTGTTGAAGATGTGTGTCGGAATCACGCGCATCTTCTTAAAGCTCAAACTCGCAAGCCAGCTTTTCAATGTCCGAGCTTCCGATTCCGGCTGATTAACCATCAACGAGACGCTGCCCCGGCTGAGCTGCGTTTGATGAAAATCAATCTGGGCGTTGAAATAATCTCGCCTCAAGCGGAAGCCGAAGCGGCGATGATCCAGATAATAGCCATCGCTGTAAACCAACCACAAATCCCCTTCGGGCTTAATCATCCCGACAGTTTCAAACGCACCGCCCTTGAGCCGTTTGAAAGCGAATGCCTGGCAACGCTTGAAGTCGTAGCCGTTGATGGGAATCACCAGTAAATCGAAATGTTGATCCATGAGGGTGAGAAACTTCCGCATCGTCGTAAAGATTTTCTCTTTGATGATGCACGGATTAACCGTAATCAAAACTCTTTTCTTCATCGCGATGTGTCACCTGATTGTGAGTGGTTTATGGAGCTATGAACCGAAAGTCTAACAGGCTCTTACAGAGTTCAAATTTTGCGTTCAACTCTTCATGAGAATCAGCGCCGATGTTGATGAGGCCGTAACGAAAGCTGTTTCCATCCTGCATCACATCGGAAAGAAGTTTTCCGGCAGATACAGAGATTTCAATGCGAGCATCAGGGAATCTTTCTACGAGAGCGTCAACCTGCACCTGTGAGGGCACGCTTAAGACTCTCTTATTTTCAAAAGTACGCAGAACGCAACTCGCCGCGACCCTAAACGCTCCCTGCCCTTTCGGAAAATCCGGCTCTTCACCGAGAGCGATTTGAAGCAGCGGCGAATAGGAGCTAAGCCCATCAACCTTCTCGAACAAATCTGTGAATTGTGACGCTATCTTCGGGTTGATTTCGATGATGTGAATTTCATCTGTCCCCGAATTGTACATGAACTCGATATTGAAAAGCGCATTGTCATAACCGATGCCTTTGATGAAAGTCTCCGCTATTTGCGCCATCCTCTTTTGCACAGCCTCGCCCAGACGCGAAGGATACTCGAATCGCTGAAAGGAGATCGTGCCGGGATACATCACCGAGTCAATGATGCCGAGGATGTGGACTTTGCCGTCGAAGACATAGCCCTCCAAAGAGACCTGCGTCCCTTCCAGAATAGATTCAGCCAGAAGATATGAAGCGTCCAACGGGAAATCCGTATAGGCATGGAGCAGGTCATTTAACGGTTTGAGGAAACCACTCGGTAGCAGGCCGGAGCCAACCTTGCGCCGGAACATTTCAGGGCTGCGAATTTCGCCTGCGTTGATGGAAAAGCAGGACTTGACCGGCTTCAGGAACAAAGGGAAGCTCAGACTATCCGCAAGGCCGTTCACGTTCTCAGGATCAACCAACTCAAAGATGGGCGTCGCATCTGGAACCAGAGCCTGCTGCGCTACCCTTGAATAATACTTATGCTCGCACAGCAGCACGCGGTCAACGCGAGGGCTTGGAAGACGGAAGCGGTCTGCGATGATGCTGCTGACGGGCATCCCCGGATAGCCGACTCCCGAAGTGACGCCGTTGACGCCGCTTTCATTGTAGCGCCGGATTGTCTGTTCAATCAGAGGCAGAATCTCAAGAACCTGCTCGCCATTATCGTGATTGCTCGACAGCAGCAATAGGTCATCGAAAAACTCGCCAGCGAAATCCTCAAAGACGAGCTGGCAATCAAGCATCTCTGCAATTCGCGGCAATTCGCGAAACTCTCTACTGGTCGGGCTGATGAGGAGAACTTTTTTCATAACCATCTTGAGGTCCAGCTATTTTTCATTATTTGGGCAAAAATTACAAAGTTTTTGCACTTTATTCGAGAAACTACAGAAATCGGGACGATAAAGTAATGATTGTGACACGCGTTGAATGTAATTTTATTCAGGATTAAGCGCAGATCATGCGAAGGTTTGGCACAGGATTGGCAATGGCCTTCGGAATGGTGAATCATATGACTCAAAAGAAGACGGAATCGAAAACTAAACAGACGCGCGGCCTCTTGATCGCCGGAGCGTCGCTTCTCATGCTCTTCGGAGTCGCTTTTCTGAAGGGGCGCGTAAAATAACTAAACCAGTCACAATACAAGGAAGGAAGTAAGTTAAAATGTCACAATCAGCCACAGCGGCAACAAGCACAGCGAGGAACGCAGCCAACGCTATTAACGCTGCCGACCCAACCAAAGATGGTGCGACCAGAGATGCAGCGGAATCGCTGCTCCGCACGATTGACGAGTCAACCAAGCAGGCGACGGGCATCAGTCTGTTTCATATCCTGACGCTCGGCTCTATCGGCGCTTCGTTGGCGCTCTTCTTCAGCGGCAACAAGCAAGCCGGAATCTTCGTTGGTCTCTGGCCACCGACGTTCCAGGCTCTTAAAGCCGTTGCCGATACCAACAAGGACAAAGATAGATAGTTCAACTGTCCTTCACCGATCTGTTTGGACAGATATGCGAAGAGCCGCGCTTCTCCTATGAAGCGCGGCTCTTCGCTTTGATGATAACTTTAAAACCTTACTCCATTTTGAGTGCCTGCCCGACTGATGGATCGCGACGCACACGCCAGATTTTAGAATCAAGATAGTAGTGAATAAAGGCGTAGCCCCAGAAAAAGGCCGCGAGCATTTGCAGGGGGACAGAAAGAGCAGTTGGGTCTGCGGAGCGCCCGACGAGCGTGCGCGGCAGTTGATACCAGAGGCCGAAGAGAATGCCGAAGGCTAAGTAATAAAGGAGGCGGCGGCTGATCAACTCGGCTGCCCCGAAGCGCCCTTTGCAATCATCACCGCTCGAATATTTTTTGTTGTGAAACCAGATCAGGCGATGGTATTGCAAATTGTGATAGATCGTTAAAATCGCGACGATGGCGATTGTTTTGTTCGGCATCGTCGTCAGCAGCACAACCCAGTGCATCGGGATGGCCGCCGCGAGCAGCAGATATTTCGGAACGTTCAAGGCTTGCCCCTGCACTGCGCGCTGAATTTGTCGAAGAAGCCAGGCAAGCGCGATAGCTACCGTTGCGATCAGCAAGACGAGTTCAAGTGAGTTGACGCCAATCTGAAGCGATGCGGGAACGCGCTTCATCGCGTCGGGGTCGCGCGCCACAAAAGCGACAAACGGATAGGTAAAGGCGAGAAGCAGAAATGCGCGGTCGAAGAAGTTATCGGCGCGAAGAAGATCGTTGTTCTTCTTCTTATAAAGCACCATGAAGCCGTAGTGTTGCTTGACCAGATGATAGTAGGCCCAGAGCGCCGCGAGGAAGAAGAATGCGAGGCCGAGTCCCAGCAGCACCATGACGGGGCCGACGACGAAGAACAGCAGCGATCCCCACAGGAGGCGTTTGCGTGATTGGCGTTCCGTGCGGTCGAAATAGGTGCGCGAGAATGTCGCGAAGACGTGCGGCGCGTCAATCAGGATAGCCCACGCCGCGACCATCGGGATCAGCGGCAAGATGCCGCCAACGTAGAGCGCAAACAGCGCGTAGCTCGACACGACAGACCCGATAAACCAGACCAAATCTTCGCGCCCGCTGATAATCCAGCGCAAAGAGACGACACTCGAACGAGCGTTTTCGTTGATTGCCTGTGCGGTAGTTGCGGACATGAAAGTTCGTGGCTCAGTATATAAATTTCGACTGCTAAGCTGGGAAGATTTTAGCATTAACGTGAATTTGATGTAAGACGTTTCCGTGGTCGCCATAAGAAAACTATGCCCAGCGCGTTTTCAGATTTTCTATTTCCCGCAGACTAATGAAATGCCCGCCGCCTACAGCTTTACTGCATCCGCATGATAGAATTGAGGGTGCAAAGCATCACGTGGATGAACTTGCGAGTGGAGGTTTAAGGGTTATGCAAAGTACAAATGAATCGTCTAACAGCACAGTGGGTGCGATTAAAGACGCGCTACGTTATCTTGGCGATGCGTCGTATGCCATCTTGCCGGAGGATGTGGCGCACCGTCTCGCCGAGATCAAGAAAAACTTCTTCGGCGGCGTGCGTTGCGTGGTGGACAAAGAACTCGAATGGATAGACGCGCGCGTCGCTGGCGGCGACCGTCTTCGTGAAGAATGGCGTCAGCGGCATTCGCAGGCTGAGAAAGATAAGACGGCAGGCGAAGGCATATAGATAAGGGGTGAAGGATGAGGGATGAGGGATGAAAGTAAAGGCTGATTCCTTTTTCTCGTGAAGGCAGAAGCATCATGGAAGTATTGCTGGCTGAAGAGTATGGATTCTGTTTCGGCGTCGAGCGCGCCGTTGATATGGTCGAGGATGCGCTCTCGCAGGGCGGGACGATTCGTTCGCTCGGCGCGTTGATTCACAACTCGCAGGAGATGCAGCGGCTCGAAGCCAAAGGTGTCACGACGATTAGCGAGCCTGCCGAAGCCGACGGCGACACGACGGCGGTGATCCGCGCGCACGGCGTGACCCCTCAGGTTCAACGCGAGTTGGAAGTGAGCGCAGCGCACGTGATTGATGCGACTTGCCCCTTCGTCACCAGAGTTCAGCATCTGGCCGAGAGAGCCGCCGCAGAGGGGCGCGATGTTATCGTCGCGGGCAATCCAGACCATCCGGAAATGATCGGCGTCGTTGGCTACGCGCCGAGCAATACTTATGTTGTGCGCGACGCGAGCGAAGTTGCGGGCTTGCCTGCTCTGCGACGACCGCTCGTTGTTTCTCAAACTACGATTAAGCTACAGACTTTCCAGGAAGTCGCTGAAGCTGTCCGCGCCAAATCTGAAGCGGAGCCGCAGATCATCAATACGATTTGCTCTGCGACGCGTGACCGCCAAGACGCGGCGCGTGCCCTCTCCGGCCAGGTTGAGGCCTTCTACGTCATCGGAGGTCGCCACTCGTCAAACAGTGTCAAGCTGCTGGCCGTCTGCAAAGAGCAATGCGAAAAGAGCTTTCTGATCGAGACAGCAGATGAGATCAACCCGGACGATCTGGCGGGCGTCAACCGCGTCGGCGTTACAGCCGGTGCTTCAACGCCGAACTGGTTGATTGAACAGGTAGTGGAGAGATTGCGAGCGATTGGCGATGCACAGCAGCAGGCAGTTTCGTAAGAGGTGAAGAGATGGCGCAGACGAAAATAAATACAAGAGTGCGTAGAGCTTCAAACGGCGCTTCAGGGAAAGCGGCTAATAGCAAAGGTGCGACTAAGGCTGTCAGTTCTAAATCCAGTCACAATGGTTCCGGTCTAACAGCTAATGAACTGATGCTGCGCGCATGGAAGAAAATCTATGAAAATCGAACCCGATTCGGAAAACTGGACTGACACCACATGCCCCGAATCACATACGACACATCAGTTTTCATTGCATACAAACCGGCGGAACTTCCTGCCGGTTTTCTTATGTCGGCAGTCGTAATGCAAGAACTTGCTGCTGGAGCAAAAGACAAATCCGAATTACAGAGACTAGAGGCTGCGCACCGAGCTTTTGAGAAGGCAGGAACGCTGATTGTGCCGACAGGCGAAGGTTGGTGGCTTGCAGGGAAGGTTCTCAATTCGCTGCTACGGGGTCTTAAATCAAAGCGGGGAGGACTGACGCCAAGACTTCCGGCGGCGGAAATACAACGCATTATCCGCGATGTGCTGATCGCAAGAACAGCGCGGCGGGCAGGTGCGCTGCTTGTCACCGATAATGTTAAAGACTTTAGAATGATCGCCCGCTTCTGCGCTGTGCGGCTGATGCCAGGTGAGAGGTACTTCAGTTAAAGAGGATACTGGAAAGATTTACGTCGAGAGCGTACCTGCTCAATCTAACAAATCATCCTCAGCCACATCCACTTGATCGAGCATGTAAACGATGCGGCGCGCTTCCTCCAAGCCGTACTCGCTGGCTTGGCGTTCCAGAGCGTCACGAGCAATCTCTGCGTCAATCGGATCGCCAAGCAGACCGATGAGCGTGGAAGTTGGGGTTTGCGCCAGTGTCTCCTGCGCCAGAGCGCGGACGACCTCGTTGTTGCTGCGCGCAAGCTCGCAGATTTCGCTGGGCGCAAAACGCGCGGCGAGCGTGTCCGCGAGTTGATCTATGCGCGCGTAGTCTCTCAGGCGATGCGCGCGTGCGACCAGTTGCGTGAAGACTTCGGCTGATTGAGTCTGAGCTTGTAAAACAAGCGCGGTCGTGTCGGCCATGCGGCGCAATTCTTTCTCCTGCTCCGCATTCAGTGACGCGCCCGCTTCCGTAGAGCGTTCGTCGAACGCGGCCAGCAACCGGCTCAATTCCCAATCGGCGCGCGCATCGTACGGGCGACTCTCGCTGCGCTGAGGCTGCGCCGTCGCCGCCCCTCCAGCGCCGGAAGATTGTAAAGCCCGCTCGACGAGATTGCGCGTTGTCGAGCGCAAGCCCTCCCAGACGCTTGCGACACGCGCTCCGAAATCTTCAATTATCGTCCTCAATTCTTTAAGCCCCCGCGTCCATCCTTACCTTTGCAAGCTTCCTAACGGAATCGTGTTGTACTATAACGCGAACAGAAATGAAAGGCGACTGAAGAGCAGGGATGAAGGATGAGGGATGAGGGATGAATGAAAAATTTATGCGAAAGATGATGCACAGCCTTGTTTTGCTGTTGTTGATGGTGGCGGGCGCGAGCGCGCAACGGGAACTGGGCGCTCGTCCGACAGATTCCGGCGGGCCGCTGATGCCGGAGCAGGCTGCCTACGATGTCAAGTCTTATGATCTGGCACTGACGGTCAATCCGGGCGATCAATCAATTAAAGGAACTCTCACGACGGAAGCACGAATTGTCCATCCGACCGAGTGGTTCGTGCTGGATTTAGACGAGCCTCTTAAGGTCGAGTCGGTTTACACGCTTCACCGCGATGGCAAAATCGAGCCTCTGGAATTTGAGCGGCGCGGCGGGAAAATCTGGATCGCCTTTCCGCTGACCAAGCAGCCCGGAGAGACAATCAAAGTGAGCGTTAATTACGGTGGCAAGCCGAGAGTCGCGCCGCGCCCGCCGTGGGTCGGAGGCTTCATCTGGTCGAAAACCGCGACGGGCGAGCCGTGGATAGCCACCGCCTGCCAGAAGGACGGGGCAGACTTGTGGTGGCCTTGCAAGGATCATCCGTCCGACGAGCCTGATTCGATGACACTGCGCATCACTGTGCCGGAGCCGCTCATCTGCGCCACCAACGGGCGGCTGCAAAACGTTGTGAAAAACAATGACGGCACGCGGACATTCAACTGGCTCATCTCCGTCCCATTCAATAACTACAGCGTCGCCCTCAATATCGCGCCCTACCGCACCATCGAAGGCCAGTTCAAGAGCATGACGGGCGAGACTGTTCCCATCACCTTCTGGGTTCTGCCACAGGATTACGAGAAGGGGCAACAACTCTTCCCGCAGATAGCTCAACAACTGAGCTTCTTTGAAAAGTACCTGGGGCCGTACCCGTTTCGCGCGGAGAAGATCGGTGTAGCGCAGACACCGCATCTGGGGATGGAACACTCGACCATCACGGCCTATGGCGCGAACTTTAAGAACAACCCTTACGGCTTTGACAGCC
>JACCVS010000526.1 GCA_013698055.1 Acidobacteriota bacterium | reverse complement strand
CTGCGCTCTTCTACAGCGGGGCTTACGGGCTGACTATGGCGCATGGCGGCCTTCCCGAATTATTGCGCCAGTCACGCCTCTTCTCAGGTCGCCGTGCCGAAATCTTCGCTTTCAACGACGAGTTTCGTCTCAGATTCTATGGCGTGTAAAAACACAAGTTAGCTGGCTATCTTTTGCGTAGAGCAAAATTTGTGATTATCAAATGTACAAGGACATACGATGAGCTAGAGCTTTCAGAGCGGGAGGGCTTGCATCGAACCGATGGGTCTGAGTATTTCCGCGTGGCTATCAGAAGCCCTAATCTATCTGCTTCCTTACAGGTCTATGCTTGGAATCCGTGTGGTAGTGGATTAGAACAGTTTTTCGAAGATTTAGCCGCAAACTGGAAGGGATGGAATGGCGAAAAGAAGTGGACTTCTTTGGAAGGAGAGTTGAGCTTGGTTTGTACAACGGATAGCGTTGGTCATATTTCCATCGAAGTTACCCTTTTTGATGGTTGGAATGTACGAAATGTTTTCTATGTTGATGCGGGGCAGCTTGATCAAATAGTATTAGATATTAAGAAGTTCTTTACCATATAAGCCGCCGGATAACACTCCCTTCAATTTGCTTTCTCGCCCTTCGGCGCGTTGTAGAACAGGCGACTCTGGACGATGTACTCTTTATCGTCCGTCTGCCCGTCGCCATCCACATCTACTTTGACGGCGATCTTGTGTTGCTTGCCGTCGCGGCGGTCGCCGGGGTTGTAGCCGAGGCTGTACTGGTTGCGGAGTAGCGCGTTGATTTCCCTGAGCACGTTCGGCACTTCACCTTCAAAGGTGACGGGATAGTATTTGCCGCCCGTTTCCTTGGCGAACGTGGTGAGTTGATTCTGAGCCTGTAAAAAGGTCAATCTACCGGGACTGCCCATTAAGTCGTCTGTCGGGGCGAGGCGATCACCGTACTTTTTGAAGAAAAGATTTCCAGTGCCGATGATGTAGATGGGCACACCCGCGTTCTGTGTAATCTTGCGCGTCTTGTCGTAGTTGATCTTACTGAAAGTGTCTATCCCGGTCGAGATTAGAATCAGCGCCTTGCGGCGACCCTGCACGCTCGCCAGTCCGGCGTAATCGGATTTACGCTCCTTTGAGTCTTCCAGCACGACCGAATCGCCACGGCCTCCGGCCAGTGTGAAGCTCAGCGCATCGAAAAGATTTGAATCGCTGAACGCAGGACTATTTCTCAACAGTAAGTTAATGACTTGCTGAATCCGGCGCGGGTCGTTGGTGAAGTCTGTCAGCGGCGTCGGGCGGATGTCATAAGCGACGACGGTGACATAATCGTCGGGCGGCTTAATGAACTGCGAGAGAAACATTGACATTGGCCGGAGAACCTCGAACTGTCCCGGCTCAAAGCCGCCGCTTCCGGCAGCGCCTATCGCCGCCGAGAGCTTGCTGTATTCAATCACCATCGCCACCGTAATCGGCGCTTCGGGCGTGGAGAAGTTGGTGATCTCCTTCTGAGCGCCGTCTTCAAACACGGTGAAGTTTCCTTGCTTCAGGCCGGTGACGATCTGCCCGGACTTTTTGTGATAGACGACGACATCAACGTTGACGACATTGGTCGTCACCGCAATAACCTCGGCATCCTGCGGCTTGCCCGTCAAATCGGGGGGCAACTCTTCCTGCTGTTCGCCTTCTTTCTTCTCTGTGCCGTCAGGCCGCTTGTTCTTCTTTTGTGTGCCGGTTGGCGGTTGGCGTCTTGACTGGGCCAGAAGGCTGAGATTGCTCGCTGCCCCAAAGGCAAGAATAAGCGCGATTGTGAAAAGAGAAAAAAGGCGGCGGAAGAGTAGGCGTTTCATAATAAAAATCCTTTACGAACGTGAAGGCAAGGGGGCAATTCCAACTTTACTAATCGAATATTAGGTTCTGACAAAGCGTATGGTCAAGAAGCGCAGTTTGGATGCCGGACGCCAGATGTCAGATGCCCGCCGCCTTCTGGCACCTGACATTCAGCGCCTGGTTTTTATCGTGATCTGCTCGGAGGTTCGGCTTCGATAACAACATCGTAAGCGCCCGTGTTATCACTCAAATTGCCCTCGTTGATTCCGAGAAAGACCACTCCGTCGCGTTGCGCGATAAACTCGCGGCGTGCCCCGACGGAAATGAAGTCATCATTGTCGTCGCCGATGACAGCGATCAACGAGCCTGTCGGGTAAGCGGGCATCAGCTTTCCATTATCCTGTACCCCGGTAAGCCCGACAGGTGTTGAAACGCGACCTCCGCCGAGCGTCACGCTTCCTCTGGCGCTAATGCGTATGCGCTGGCCTTTCGTCGCCACAAACCCGCTATTCGTCCATCCATTAGCAGTATTATCCGCACGCACGCGCGCATCGAAAACCGGGGCCATTTGAGACGAAGACGGACGATTAATCGGCTGCGATGCTGCGGTGGTGTCGTCTATATCAGGCTGCGTGCTCTGCGCCGGAGCGGGACGTTGCGAGGAAGGACGAGTCGTTGTGGTGGTCGGCACAGAAGGACGGCTGTTCGTGTCGTCATTGTTGTTGAGGGCTGCGCTTCCGGCGGAATCGAACTCGATGGATTCCACGTCTTCCATGTAGAGCGTGATCTGGCTGCGGCGTCCGCGCGAGCCTGCGCCGACGA
>JACCVS010000513.1 GCA_013698055.1 Acidobacteriota bacterium | reverse complement strand
TTCGAGAAGATGCGTGTCGGACGCGGACAGGGAATGCGCCGGAAAACCTCGCGACCTTGCGACATATCGCGGTGAATTTGTTGAAGCAAGAGCGCAGTTGCAAGCTTGGTGTTAAGAGCAAACGGCTTAAAGCAGGCTGGGATGAAAGCTATATGCTCAAAGTTCTTAACATTTAAGATGAGTTCGCCCTAGGCCCGCTACTTTTCCCTATGCCGACCAGCTAAATAAAGCTACAATGATCTTGTCATAATCTGATGTGGCGCGCCATCCGGCTATAGATTCTCGCTATTCCATTTTTACTCGTAGTTTCAGCAGTCTGTTGGGGAATAAACCCAGATGTCAACGGCTTTACCACTTGAAGCCGAGGAGTGAGATGATGAATAATAATAAGACTCGTGCCCATCGTTGTTTGGCGATGCTTTTGTGTCTGTTTGCTGGAGTAACAATTGCGCTCGCGCAATCCATCAACGGCAAGATTGTCGGAACTGTTACTGACACGAATGGTGCGATCATCCCCACAGCCTCTGTCATCGTGACCAACGAAGGGACAGGGGCAGAGCGTCGCCTGGAGGCGGATGAGAGTGGCACCTACGTGGTCGCCGAACTGCCCGTCGGACTCTATACGGTCAAAGTCGAAGCTGCCAATTTTGCTCCGGCAGATAGACCACACGTTAAGGTAGATGTCGGAGCGGAGACGCGTGTGGATGTCACGGTGTCGGTGCAGGGCGTGGCGTCATCAGTCACGGTCGAAAGTCAAGAGCCGGTCTTGCAACGCGACACCAGCGCGCTGTCAGAGGTCATCAACAATCGCCAGGTCGAGTCACTGCCGATCAATGGCCGCGACTTCCGCCGCTTGACGACGCTCACGCCGGGCGCGGCCCCGCGCTCGCAGCGCGGCTCGTTGGGGTCGTTTACGGTCAACGGCCAGCGGGAGAAATCGAACATCTTTTTGATAGACGGCGTGGACAATAACGATTCGTTCCGCAACCAGCCATCCTTCAATCAGGGCGGGGTCACGGGCGCGCCCGCGACGCTCTTCCCCGTGGATGCTTTGGGCGAGCTTAGCATTCAAACGCAAGGGGCGGCTGAGTACGGACGCAATTCCGGCGCGGTCTTGAACATCGTCGTCAAGGCAGGGACGAACGATTTTCACGGCAGCCTCTATGAATTCTTACGCAATGATAACTTCGACGCTAGGAATTTCTTTGAGACGAAGAGAAATGAGTTTAAGAACAACAATTTCGGCGGCGTCCTCGGTGGCCCGATCATCCGCAACCGAACATTCTTTTTCGCTGGCTACGAGGGACAGCGCGAGACTGTCTTCTCTCCTTTCGCAGTGAGAGTGCCTTCCGCGACGGACATCGCCGCCGCACGCGCGTCAAATGCGGCTGCCGGACGGACAGAAAACCCTTTGAGCACGCGCATACTGTCTCTCTTCCCGGTTGAAAACAACGCCGTGCCCACCGGCAACAATTACCTCTTCGGCGCACCGAACAGCAATCGAAGCAACAATTTTCTGGTCAAGATAGATCACCGCGTCACCAGCAAATTGAATTTGAGTGGTCGCTACATCTTCGGCCAGGGCACACAGGTTTTCCCTCTGACGAGCGGCAACGGCTCGCCGCTTCCGTCCTTTCAAACCGTCGTCCCGACGCGGATTCAACTCGTTGGGCTGAACCTTCCATATCTCATCAATTCCACTCTCATCAACGAACTGCGCTTGAGTTACAATCGCTTTACGCAAGCTTTCGCGCCGCTTGATGCGGGCTTTGATCCGTCGAGCATCGGCCTCAACACGGGACTGAACACGGGCGGCCTGCCGACGATTTTGATTACCAACTTCGTTCCACTCGGCTCACCCAACAACCTGCCGCGCTCGCGTGTCAGCAGCGCTTATCAGGTGGTTGACAACGTGACGTGGACGAGCGGCGCGCATACCTACAAGGTCGGCGGAGAGTATCGTCGCCCGCTCGTTAATTCCGTCAACGATACCTTCAAGCGCGGGCAGATCAACTTCACGAGTCTCGCTAACTTTCTCGCGGGCGTCCCCTCGCCCGGCAGCACAGTGATCTTGCGTGGCGGGACGCGGCGCGACACCTTCACGCATAATCTGGGCTTGTTCGCGCAGGATGATTGGAAAGTTAATCAGCGCCTGACGCTCAATCTGGGTCTGCGTTACGAATACACTGGAGTTTTCGCGGATGCGCATAAACGCATCTCGAACTTTGTCCCAAGCGTCGGGCTGGCGCAGGTCGGTGATCCTAATCTGCCGCGCCTTTATCGCCGCGACCGAAACAATTTCGCTCCCCGCCTTGGTTTTGCTTACGACCTGACGGGCAAGAGT
>JACCVS010000485.1 GCA_013698055.1 Acidobacteriota bacterium | reverse complement strand
TGACAGCTTTCGTCAACCCCAAACGGTCAAGCACATACGGGCGCAAGTTATAGGCAATCTCGCGCACCTCCGAAATAGCGTTAGCCGATTGCATCGAGATTTCTGCCAGGTGCTCTTTTGCTTCGCCCAAATTGTTGACCGTGTCTGAGCCGAAGACCGCGCTGTTTTTAATCATCGCCAGCGTTTGCCCGATAGAATCGTGAAGCTCTGCGGCGACGCGGCGGCGTTCGTCTTCGTGCGCGTTGATCAAGCGGCGCGAAAAATCTTCCTGCGTCAGGCGCGCCCGCTCGACGCGATTGATGCGAATTTTATAAGCGACAAACGCCGCGCCGCCAATCGCTAAAACGCACAACGCGAAAAACCAAGGGGTTTGATAAAACGGCGGCAGAACCTTGAGACGCAAACTTTGGCCTTCCAGATTCCACACGCCGTCGCCATTGTCGGCGATGACTCTGAACGTATATTCGCCCGCCGGAAGATGTGAGTAGTAAGCCGTCCGGCGCGTTCCGGCATCCGTCCAATCGTGGTCCAGCCCGACAAGCTGATACTTGAATCTGATTTGCTGCGGTCGCTTCCAGCTGATTGCCGTGTATTTAATTTCTAAATTTTCCTGTCCCGGCGTGATTTGCAAAAACTCATCGGTCGGCAGAATTTGATTGTCAACTTGAACTTTTTCGATTAATACCGGCGGCGGTTGCAAATCCCGGTCTTGCGCGTCAATTCTGACCAAACCCTTGATGGTTGGAAACCAGAGATTGCCGTCGCGCGTTTTCCAACCGGCGGGATTCCCGCCGTTGCACTCGCGCGAGAGCATTCCATCCGCCGTGCCGTAGGAATATGAAGTGACGGCAGAGCTGCGTCCGTCGGCAACATCATTTAATTCTTGAAGGCTGACGCGATAAATTCCTTTGTTGCCGCTCATCCATAAGTCGCCGTTCGATTCCAGAATTTGAAAGGCCAGATTGTCATACAATCCGTTGCGAGTAGAAACGTGGGCGAATTTGCCGTTTTGGTAGCGATTCAGTCCGCCGTCATTCGTGCCGATCCACATCGCGCCGTCATCCGCTTCATAAAAAGAAAGAATGTAATTGCTGCTTAATCCGTCAGCGGTCGTCCAATTTGTGAATTGCCCGTCTTTGTAGCGACTTACGCCTTTCGCTGTGCCGATCCAAATACCGCCGTCACGAGATTCGTAGATTGTTTTGATCCAATCGCTGCCCAAACCGTCGCGCGTCGTCAGAACCTTAAAAAGACCGTCACGAAAAACGGACAATCCGCCGCCGTCGCCGCCGACCCAAAGATTGCCCGCGCGGTCGCCGAGCATCGCAACGACGCGGGCGTTCGGCAGTCCGTCGGCGGTTGTGAACGCGGTAAATTCATCGCCGCGCAAACGCCAAATTTTTCCTGATGCATAGCCTCCGATCCAAACATTGCCGTCAAGATCCCCGGCAATGGTTAAGATGGTGTTTTGGGGAGAAAGTACCGGCGGCGAATAGATTTTGAGTTTTCCATCGGTCAAGCGGTAAAGGAATTTGGCGCTACCAAACCAGAGATTATCCGCGCGGTCTTGGTAAACCGCCCTCGTAAACTCATCCGGTAAACCCTCCGACTTTGAAAACGGTTGAAAACGCCCTTGTCGCAAACGATGTAACCCGGCTACTTCTCCGCCGATCCAAATTGTTCCTGCGGGGTCGCCGTAAACCGCCAAAACATTTTCGTCGGGCACACCGTCGGCGGCTTTTAATTCTGCAATCAGCTCATCGTTTTCGAGTCGGATTAAACCGTGCCGATTGGTGCCGATCCACAACGCGCCGTCGCGGTTTTGGATGAGCGAATTGATGAAATAGTCGGATAATTTATTTCTCGCGCCGAAGTCAACGAAGCGACTGTTCTGCCAACGATTCAAGCCTTTGTCACTCCCGATCCATAAGCCGTCGGTTTGATTCCATGTCAGAGAATTAATGGCGTTATTTGTCAGACCGTCCTTTTCAGTATAAACCG
>JACCVS010000455.1 GCA_013698055.1 Acidobacteriota bacterium | reverse complement strand
TGAGGTACCCTGACTTTTTCGGACACTCCTGTTTGGTAAACTTCACCGACGGGAGAACTTATGAAACGAACGAGAACATACACACCGGAGCTTCGCGAAGAAGCGGTCAAACTGGTCTTGGCGCAAGGCCTGACGCTTGAAGACGCGGCCACACGTATCGCTATTCCAAAAGGGACTTTGGCCAATTGGGTAAGCGCTGCGAAGAGTGGCACCACGCCCTCCGCAGCACCGGGAAGCCGCACAGTTCCCGAGCTGGAGGCGGAGAACGCGAAATTGCGCAAGGAGCTCGCTGAAGCCCGCATGGAGCGAGATATCATAAAAAAAGCGGCGGCGTACTTTGCGCGGGAGTCGCTGCCAAGTACGCGGTCATGAAAACAATGCGACTCGACTATCCGATTGCGGTCCTTTGCCGAGCGTTCGGGGTTTCGCGCAGTGGCTATTACTCCTGGAGCCGTGGGGCATTGTCGCCGCGTGCGCAGGCCGACGAACGGCTGAAGGTGGCCATCAAGGCAGTCCATACACAAAGTCGCGAGACCTACGGGCCACTGCGTATGCAGCCCGAACTTGCGGCGCAAGGCTTCGCGGCTGGCCGTGACCGCATTGTGCGGCTGCGCCGAGAGCTGGCCTTGCGCTGCAAGCAGAAGCGCAGATTCAAGGCGACGACAAACTCGAATCACGATCTTCCCGTGGCCGATAATTTGCTGAATCAGACATTCGCGCCGACTCGGCCAAACGAAGCGTGGGTGACTGATATCACGTATATCCAGACCGGCGAGGGATGGCTTTACCTGGCCGGCGTGAAGGACGTCTTCACCTGCGAAATTGTTGGATATGCGATGGGTGATCGCATGACGCAGGCCTTGACGGCGCAGGCTCTCTGGCGCGCAGCCACCGCCAAAAGGCCCGCACCAGGATTGATTCATCATTCGGACCGGGGCAGCCAATACTGTGCCCATGACTATCGCAAGCTGGTAGAGCAATTCGGCATGAAAGCGTCCATGTCGCGCAAAGGCAACTGCTATGACAACGCCCCGATGGAAAGCTTCTGGGGCAGCTTGAAAAACGAATTGGTGCATCACCAACGCTACGCCACGCGCGCCGACGCCCAATCGGCAATCCAGGAATACATCGAAAGCTTTTATAACCGCCAGCGCCGTCACTCACGCCTTGGCAATGTTCCGCCAGCGTTGTTTGCTGAATCCTTCAGCAAACAGGCGCGGGCGGCTTGAAACAAGAGTGTCCGCTATTGACAGTACACCTCACATTGCTTTGTTTTGCGAACCCATGGACCATGCTCAAACCTAGTCCAGTACCTTCGGCCATGGTTTTGGTGCTGAAAAAAGGCTCCAGCACACGTGGTAATACTTCGGCCGGGATGCCATTTCCGTTGTCATTGACGGTCAAGCGAACATAGTCGCCTGTTGGCACGTCCGCAAACTGGGCGAAATCGAAGAAACCGTCCCGCACGTTTTCTGCTCCGAGCACAATAGTCCCGTTTTCTAAAATGGCATCGCGGGCATTGAGAATCAGGTTGAGCAATGCGTTTTCGAGGCGCGATGGGTCTGCGGTTGTGTGCCATAACTCCGGCGCTACTCGGATGCGCACTTCAATGGACTTCCCCAGAGTGCGCTGTGCAACTTCAGCCATCGCAACAACCATTTGGGCGACGTCCACGACGCGGGGCTGCAGCGACTGGCGACGGCCGAACGAGAGCAGCTCACCGGACAAGCGCGCACCGCGGTTGACTGCTGTGAGGGCACGTTCGATCAGGTCAATCGCGTCAGGGCGGTCTTTGAATTTGAATTTGAGGAGGCTTATGCTGGCCCCTATCACCTGCAGCACATTGTTGAAGTCATGCGCAATGCCGCCGGTTAATTGTCCCATTGCTTCTAGGCGCTGACCGCGTGCCATTTCTTCGCGGGAGGCGATCTCCCTTTCCTTGCTCTGGTCAGCATCCTGCAAGGCCCGCGCAAGGTTACCGTGCAAAAGGTTCGCTTCGATCAGCAAGACCCCCAGAATAAAGGTGCCTGCGGCCAGACCAAATACCCGACCGGCATACCAACCAAGATCGTAGCGAGCTGATCCCACAACCGCGGAGAGAGTAATATCGAAGATCCAGATCACCATCACTGCGCATAGCCAAACATCCAGCACGCTACGCTGTGGCCGACGAAGGATTCCGACTAAAGCGATGATACACAGAACGACAAGAACCGGGCTAATGCCGAGTTCTACGAGTAATCGATAATTGCCATTTTTGACCACGACCGGCAGCAAATCGTGACCAATCGTACTTACTAGACCCAACGATACGACCAAACAAGTTAGGACCGTCAACGCTATCAGTGTTCGCCATGTGCGGCCCTTTTGGGTCGCTGGTGCAGCCTCGTTGTAAGCGGCAAATGCCATCACGAACAATGGGAATCCACCATGCCAAAAAATGTAGAGCCAAGCCGTGGTTTGCGCTCCGCCACCAATCACACCCGTTGGACCAAACGCGCCGGGAAAACTTAAGGCATGAACAACAATTATTGCGGCATTGAATAAGTAGCCACATCCCAGGATCAATACTCTGGTCCCTGCCCCGCTCGTGAATTGTCCTAGTAGCACAATTGCAGTCAACAACTCGATAACTATGAGCCCGGATTCGTAAGCGGGAATAAATGCCGTCGAGGCCGCTAGCGGTACGGTGACGAACGGGAGCAGTGCCAAAAAAACTACAAACAGCATAAGCACCATCGCCAAAGCGAGAAGCCAGGTCCGGGGAGTGGCCTTCTTGTGGTCAAGGTACAGGGCGTGGGTAGTGTCGCTCGATTCCAATTGATTACTCGACAATAAATTTGGCCATACTATAACTGAGGCAACGTCTAATCCTGATGTTTCGATTGAACAATCGTATCGAAAAATGGCCGTTTGTGCTCTTGCTATCGCTCAAAAAAATCTCGTGCGGTCATGCTGTGCCAGCAATTAGGACTCGTAGCGATAGCGCCGGCAGCGGGGGAGCGGTACACAACGTATCTTCTGCCTTTACCGCGGATATCGATGCCATTGTGTATACGCAAAGCGGTACCGCGGCGATAGCCTGTCCAACTTATTGACCCTATGGTGCCCAGTTACGCGGTACTCAGCGCGTACGATGCCGAATCGGCGCTTGCAATGCTTGAAGGCGGCATCAAGCCAGCCCTGATGTTCACCGATGTCGTCATGCCCGGCAAGCTGCGCAGCCCTGAACTGGCGCGTCACGCTCGAAACCTTGTGCCGGGCATCGCTGTGCTGTTCACTTCGGGGTACACGCAGAACGCCATCGTGCACGCGGGGCGCCTCGACGAGGGCGTCGAACTGCTCAGCAAACCGTATCGCCGCGCGGAGCTGTGTGGCCTGCACCTGGGCGACGTGCAGGAGCGTCGAGGGGTGCGACATCTCCGTGTCCTGGGTAAAGGCAGCAAGATTCGCTATGTCCCTCTTCACCCAGCCGCGGCAGGCGCCATCGCTACCTATCTTGAAACCGCCGGTCACGGTGACGACAAGGCTGCAGCGCTGTTTCAGTCGGTCAGCAACAACGCTCGCGGCCGACCGATTACGGAAGATGGTGTTTATAAAATGTTGGCCAGATACGCCGGCACGGTGGGCATTGATGTAGACGGCTTTGGGCCGCACGCGCTGCTTGCCACGGCCATCACAAACGCCCTTGAACACGATGCGGAGCTGGAAAAGGTCCAGGACTGGGTCGGTCACGCTAACATCGCCACTACACGCATGTATGACCGTCGCAAGCATCGCGCTGAGGACAGCCCAACATTCAAGGTAGCTTACTAAATTCGGCTTCCAGAGAACCGTTGACTGCTCAGACATCCTGACGAATGTCAGGAAGGCCTCTATGACTGAGGTTCCCCTCCGCTACTCGACTGTGGGCATGGAAGTGTTGTTCTCTGCAATAACAGCCACAGCTCACCGAGACGATCTCGATGCCTCCAGGTAGCTATAGAGCCGAATCAGCGCTTCATTTTCCTCTTGCGACATTTCGCCACTGATAAACTGTGCTTGGCTTTTTCCGACAGTCAAGCTGGGAGGAAATCCGTATGCTGCATTGAAGCGGTTCACAAGATCGAGCCGATTTTCCACAAGCGAGAAGTCAGCAGCGGGGAGTCCAAAATTCGTCGCCATGATGATGGAAGTTTTTTGAAGAATGGTTTGTCTAGCGGCCCGGTTCCCTTTGGTTTTGCAAGATTGAGGGTTAGCGCAGTGCGTAGCTCTCGGAACCTGTCATAGTATAGAGGCCAGGGGCGACATGCATGCCCAATTTGTTGAAGAAGTATCATCTCTACTAGGTGAAGATAGTGCCCCCAACCTCGAAATCGTAGCGCGCGCACGAGTTCATCGGTATCGATCTCCCACGACCAGACCGGTCTCGTCGTGCAGCGGACCGCCCACTACGGACCCAGTGGCCGACGATCAGGCCTCCGCTATTGATCAGCGGCCGCTACGCATCCCGGGCCGGTACCTTAATGCCCAGGCTGCCCAGCGAGGGCTGCATCTGGCAAAGTCTTTGCCACGTATCAATATACGTGGCAAAGTACAGGTTAGTGAGAGTTGGTGAGAAAGTTATGCTAGAGCGCCTATCGATACGCCAGAAGTTTCGCCTCCTCTCCATCATTGCTCTCGCTAGCTTTTGCTGCGCAGCAGCTTTAGTATGGTCAACATTGTATTCTGTCAAGGTTAATGGACCGCTTTATGCCAGGATCGTTGACAGCCAGAATCTAGTTGCCGATGTACTGCCTCCTCCTGGTAATCTGCTTGAACCTTATTTGGTGGCGTTGCAGCTGCGCCACGATCCGTCGAGCCGTGACTACAAGCAGATACGACGGGAATTCAGTCGCCTTCATGCCGAATTTATAGCTACAGAGCGCCGTTGGGTTAAGGTCGAATTTCCGGCACAGATACTGCGTGAAAAGCAAGAAGCTGACTCTGATGCGAAACGCTTTTTTAGCGTCGCAATTGATAGCTATCTTCCGGCTCTCGAACGAGGTGATACGACTGCGGCAGACGTAAGCCTTTCCCAAATGAATCACGCTTACATTGATCAGCGTGCTCATCTTCAGCAACTTGTCCAAAGCGCACGAGCCTACAACATCGAAACCGAACACGCAGCGAGCAAGCACATTTTCGTTATGAGCGTGCTGCTTGCGGCCGTAGGCTTGTTAGCGATAGCTGCCTATACATCTGCGCTACGACGGGTCGAAAACAGCATCGCCAATCCCATTGATGAGTTGCTTGGAATAATCCGTAAGGTACTCACCGGAGACTGGCGGATCGACCCAGCAGCTCGCGCCAATGATCGAGAGGCTGGAGAACTTTTAGTGGCAATCCGCCAAATCGTCGAGACAACTCAAGCAGAATTGGTGAAGGCACAAAAAATGGCTGCTCTCGGATTGCTTGTAGCCGGCATCTCGCATGAACTCAGCACCCCCGTGGGGAACAGCTTGATGGCTGTGAGTACAGTGGATGGCGAGTTGCAGCGCTTTAGGGCCGACGCCGAAAAAGTATTGAAGCGTAGCGCGCTTGTGCATTTTGTCGATGCAGTCGAGTTTGGGGTTGCTATTGCCCAGCGCAACCTCGAGCGCACTGCGGAACTACTGCGAAGCTTCAAGCAGGTGGCTGTGGACCGCACGACTTCCCAAAGGCGTAAGTTCTTTGTCGAGCATGCCATATCTGACACGCTCGCATTGCTACAGCCACGAATCAATCGCAAAGGGTGTTTGGTTGTGGCCGACATTGAACCGAGCATCGAAATGGATAGCTATCCCGGCCCGTTCGGGCAGGTGCTAACCAACCTCATCGAAAACGCTATCAATCATGGACTCGAGGGAGAGGAGGGTGGCGTACTTGAGATTAGGGTGGAGACTGCCGCACCGCATCGCGTACGTGTCATTATCAAGGACAACGGATGTGGGATCGCTGACGGTGATCGGGCGCACATATTTGATCCATTTTTCACAACCAAAATGGGCCATGGCGGCACCGGGTTAGGTCTTCACATTGTTCACAATATTGTCTATGACCTACTCGGCGGAACGATCACTGTACGTAGCACGCCTCAATCCGGTAGCGAATTTGAATTACTACTGCCGCTGGCGGCACCTGCAATGGGCCCAAAGGAAGATAGTTCATTAGGAGAATTTAATTATGCTTCACAACTTGCGCATTAGGCTCAAGCTGACTCTGCTAGTAGCCACGATGCTGTCCACCAGCGCTTTCTTGCGACCTCGGTAGGCGCCGCGCTGCTTGGCCAACGCGACCCCTTCGCGCTGCCCCTCGCGGATCAAGGCCTGCTCGATCTCGGCGAACGCTCCCATGACTGACAACAGCAGATTGGCCACTGGCGAGTCTTCGCCCGTGAAGCTAAGGCACTCTTTCACGAATTCGGCTCGTATCCCGCGCTTGGTCAATGTCTGTACCAGCCGGCGCAGGACCGCCGCAAAGACGAGTTCCCGGCTATGAGTCACCTGCACACCGGCGAAACTTGTCCACCATGTTCACAAAGATTGGTGCTTAATCAAAGAAGAGATAAGGTCGCGGACAACCTCTTGCGAGCGCTCGTCCAACCTGCGAAATTCATTTATTAGGCGTACCTCATCAAGTGACAGCTGAGTACCATCGTTCGCGGCAGTTCTCGCATCCTTAACACCGTCGCCGTAGCGCAACCACTGGGCCGAGACGTTAAGCCAGCGCGCCAAGATATGCAGGCGCTCTTGCGTAGGAAAGGCCTCACCAGTGAGCCATTTGCGCGCCCCATGGACGGTGACCGCGGCGCCGTCAGCGCGCGGGTTAAATTCTTTGACCAAGGCGCTCGCAGAGGGTTGGAATCCTGCAGAGATTAGGGAAGCAGTCAGGCGGCGACAAAACTGCACGCGTTCATCATGAGCAATTTTAGAATCCATCGCTGCAGTATAGCGGCGGCAAATCCTTGAAACCCAGACGGGCTACGTACAGATGCTGGGGGGTGTACCAGATTCTGTGTAAACGGGTTTTCGTTTAAGTCTGCGGCACCCGGTCTTCAAACTGGATGGCGAAGCGGTTTAGTGCTGCTTTCCAGTCCCGAATCGGCATCGTCCACTTCTTGCTA
>JACCVS010000429.1 GCA_013698055.1 Acidobacteriota bacterium | reverse complement strand
ACGGGTCTTTAACTGCCCGAGCACAAGTCGCTGCTCCGAAGCCCAGGCACTGACCATCCGCAAGCCTTCTTTGCCGTCTTTCGTTCGTGCCCCGCGTACGTGCTTGCCATCAATGGAGACGATCTCGTCTGCCGGTCGCGCCCGAGGCAGCCGCAATGCGTGATCGCTCCATCCACCTCGACGATTACACCAATGGTCAGGACGCGCCCGTATTCGCCAGTCAGAGCTAATTTCTGATACTCATCCTCGCTACTGGCACAGACTTTCGGAAACAGAGCGAGCAATTCCTTATCAATCGGAAGAGTTTCGATGTCGCAGAAAATCCTCATAACCATTGTGATCACTCCCGTTCTTCGATAGACTCACCCGTTTTGACAGTTGGATTGAATTTTAACTGTTGCACATTGTCGCGTAGATAAAATCCCAGGCAGATAATAAACCAAAACGGTTTATATCAAAAGGGTTTTTTTGAGGTGACCCGTGACGCTGCCATTATCTAAGAAGAAGTACGAGCGTCTGAAAGTTTTATTGATCGAAGCGCGTGAAGAGTCGGGCCTCACTCAGGTAGAACTGGGAGAGAAACTGGGTCGACCACAATCTTTTATTTCGAAGATCGAGCGCGGGTTGCGACGGGTGGATTTACTCGAATTTCTTGAGATGGCTAAGGCAATAGGGTTCGACCCAGTGGATTTCATTAGTAAATTGAAACAGCGCGAGTAAATTGAAACACTGTCAGCTTAAGGAGACTCTAACGCCAGAAGTGATCATTGCGTAGCGAATCTTGTTCAACCTTTATCACGCTACGCCTAATCAACCAAACCCTATTTTTTCTTAGCCAATTAATGGTATAAATACATCCGCAAAATACTGCGATGTACCGCTAATAGAAGCTGCTATTCCGCTTCGGCGGCTTTTGATTTCCGACAATTCCTCTAAACAAATTAGGCTTCTCTATGCCCCGCGAAATCAAAAACCACGACGCGATTCTCGAGGCCATCCGCAAGAGCGGCATCATCTCTGAGTTGGTCGACAGACACGAAGACCATTTTAAGTATGAGTTGGACCTTGAAGTAATCGTTTATGGCCGAGTCTACGCCGACCAGAGGGTCGGGCCTTATGCGCGTTTGCTTGTTTACAAATCTGGTGAAGAGATCATCCGAGAGGGCGACTGGGGAGGTAACAGCTTTTACATTCTGGTTGACGGCAAGTTGGACGTGTACGTCAATAACGAGCACGGGGTAAGCAGTAAGGTTGGGGAGATCGAGCCACAAAATAGTTTCGGCGAGATGTCTGTGCTCGCCGGACAACCGCGCAGTGCGACAGTAGTGGTATCACCGACGGCGGAAGCCAGGGTCATCGAAATTCAACGTCCGGCGCTCCGCCTCCTCCGAAAATTGGAGAAGTTCGGCCACCTGCTCGACAGGAATTATCGTCATTACGGCCTCGATCGTACGCTGTTAGAGGTGCAGGAAGCGACCCACAACTCCTTCAGTCCAGAGCTACTCACGAAGTTTAAGGATGCCGCGCGATTCGCGGTGTACGCCAAGGATCATACCCTTTTCCAGGAGGGGGACCCGCTTAACCGGCTTGTTTTTATTAAGCGCGGCTGGGTCCGGCGCGTGCGCGGCATTTCTTCGAACCTGGAGATGGTGCGCGGCCTGGCTTCCAACCCGAAGCTGGCTGAGATGGTCATGGAATTGGATGAGGATGTGGGGCTGGATTTTCTCGGCGGGGGCAATTGGCTCGGGCTTGATGCTGTCTTCGGAAAAGACCAAACCGCTTGGAATTATACCGCGACAACAATGGCACGCACGGAGGTGTTAGAACTCGTGATCTCGCGCCTGCGATCCGACCCCGCGCTCGTCAAAATGATGGAGGAATATTTTCCGCAGTTCTCGGAAGCCGATAACAAACCACCGGAGCCGCCCTCTGACAAGAGAAGCGTGGCGGCTGCCGGAAAAGAGATTACTACCGGCATCATTGATGGCACGAACCTGCTCGTCATGGACATGGACCTGTGTATCCGTTGCGGGAATTGCTCGCTCGCCTGTCACAAGGTCCACGGGCAATCAAGGCTCCTACGGCGCGGCATACACATCGGTCGCCCCGTCAAACCAAAGAGTCAATCAATCCAGCACGTTTTGTTACCGTCAGTTTGCCTCCACTGCCAGGATCCTGAATGTTTGACCGGCTGCCCGACGGGGGCCATTGGGCGTTTCTCGGAAGGGCACATTGATATTAACCCGCAGACATGTATCGGGTGCGGCGATTGTGCGACGCAGTGTCCGTATAACGCCATCTCGATGATCCCGCGCAAACCCTCCTTGCCTCCACCGCCCAGGCTCTTCGGTAAACTCAAACACTGGCTCAGTCTGGCTCCTCCGGCGGAACCTCCCGCCGTCACAGCGACAGAAGATTTGCTGGCGATTAAATGTAACCTGTGCGAGAACACGCCGATGAATCCGCCGGGGGCAAAGAAAGCAGCTTACTCATGCCAGGAGAACTGTCCGACGGGCGCTCTCGTGCGCGTCAACCCGCGCGAGTACTTCAGCGAAGCGAAGAACAGCATCGGCATCATCTTCCAGGACCAGACGCACGCCATCGGGCGCAACATCCATAAGCGCGACATCCCGGCCAGACTCTTTCACCTGGGCGGCATCGCGGCGATCATCGCTATCACGTGGGCGACGCTGTGGGCCCTGCGCCGATATACGCTGGACGGGCATCTCGCGGGTACGTGGCTGACCGTGCGGTGGATTACGGGCCTAGTCGGTCTGGGCGGTGTCGCGTGCATTATGACCTACCCGGCTCGCAAACAGATTTACAGGCGGCGGGCAGGCCCCCTGCGCTACTGGATGTTGGCGCATGTCTACCTGGGGCTAATCGCAGCCATCGTGCTCCTGCTACACGGCAGTCGACACTCGGGCGGTCTGCTGACTTCCCTGCTGATGGTCTCGCTTGATGTGGTGATCGTCTCCGGCCTCTTCGGGATCAGTTGCTACAAAATCGTGCCGCGCATCATGACAAGTATCGAGGGTGATCCGCTGCTCATCGAAGACCTGCGCGCCCGCCGCGGGGAACTGCGCGAGACGCTCAGCCTGATCGACACTAGCAATGATGAGCTGTGTCACCTCGTCAAGGTGAAAATGCGGAAGCGATTCTTCTCATTGCGTTATCTTTTACGGCAGTACGTGCGACGTGAAGACCTGACGAAGATACTGGCCGAGGCGCGCGAAGACTTCAGGGAAGACGCCGAGCGCCTGAGCGACGCGCAGGCCCGCCGTTCCTTAATGGAGGCGGTTGAAGCGACGGTCACCCTCAGGCGTGTGGATTCGCTCATCTACTTGCATCAACTGCTCAAACTCTGGCTCGCGCCGCACGTCGTTTCGGCTTCGATTATGCTGGCGCTGATGACCATTCACGTCATCGACGTTGTTCTCTTCAGTGTCTGATGATTGAAGGAATGCGCGCCGAAGAGTTGTCAGGCGACGGATTTGTGGAGCCTAATGGCCTGAGCTCATAGTTAAATGAAAGCCGCTCATCTTACGCCTGATGTTCTCAGGTTGGTTAAATGAGTAGAATACAGCAAAGCACATTCATCATTACCCGCGAGGGCCGCGCCGAAGAGGCTAAGACAATCATCAGCGACGGGCTGAGGATCGGTCGGCTGCCGGATTCCGATGTCTGGCTTAACCACCCGACCGTTTCGCGCCTCCACGCGGGCATCAACGAGATAGAAGGGTATTTTTACCTCACCAATCTTAGCGGGTCGAGCGCGACGGCACTGAACGGCAGGCTGATTCCTTTTAATGAGGCGGAGGCGCTGGCCACCGGCGATGAGATTCTAATTGGTCCCTTCCTCCTCAATATTGAGGAGATCGAGCTGGACAGCGAGACGCTCAGGATCAGGATTAGTCGTCAGCTTGCTCTCAACCCCGGTGAACGAGAAGGGCGACATGAGACGGAGGCCCGCAATAGACACTCGGCCATAGAAAGCCCGACCATTAACCCCTACGGGGCGGTTAACGCGCTCCAGGTATACTGGGGTAAGCGCACGCGGGAAAAGGCGGGCCGCCCCTCTCCCCTTCATCCACGAATGCCTCCCCGACTCGGTAAGGCGCGATTTAATTGGAGGCCGACCAGGGACCTCGTCCGCCCCTGGCCTTTCAGTATCTTCGTTTGGGTCTTCGTCTTCTTCGGAACTCTCGCGGCGGTGGCCGCCTTCAAATATAAAACCCTCTTCGCTCCCAGGCCGACTTCCGCTCCGCATACCAGGGAAGCCTTCACTTTAACGCCCGCGATTGCCAGACAACCAAACGGCAATTCTTGTACTTCCTGCCATGCTCTCGGACCGAGCATAGCGAATAGGGAAAAAATGAATGCAAACTGCGCGGCCTGTCATCAGACCGAAAACTTCTCGGCCACCATTACCCGCGCGCATCGTGAGGCAGGCATCACGTGCACCGCCTGCCACACCGAACATCGGGGCGAGGATTTCAGGCCGATGAACGCCGCGCTTGAAGCTTGCTCGCAGTGCCACGCAGACGACAATAAGAATCTTTATAACGGTCGGAGCGTCCACACCCCGCACGGGGGGAGTTACGGGTATCCGGTCAACAATGGGGTTTGGGTCTGGAAGGGGCTGGACGAAGAGGAACTGGCGGCGAAGCCTGAAATCGTTGCGTTCCTGAAAGAGAACAGGGCTACTCCGAACCAGACAGAACGGTGGCGTAATTTGCAATTTCACGCCATCCATGTTGACCGCGTTCGCGTCGTCGCCGGAATCGAGGGGATTGATGACGACAGTGGGGTCAACAAAGTATTGTCATGCAGTAGTTGCCATAAGACCGGCTATATGGGCACCAATGTTGATCGCACATCCCCGCGCGCGTCCTGCGCACGGTGTCACAACGCCCAGGTCTTCAACGAACCTACACGCTTCGCAGGAGGAGCGGAAACGCCGAGCTGCACGTCCTGTCATGTCCAGCATCTCAAGGACGTGCATTGGGCACCTTCTCTGCTTAACCTTCGGACAGAAGTGCCCGATGTTCGATAGCTGAAAACTTTAAGGCCATGAAAAAGTCGCAGTTGCTCATCATCGTCACACTTCTGGCGCTGCTTCTGGCGATCAATCAATTTTTCACCGGAGATTCTTTGTTCAGAAGTTATTTTGGCGGTTTGCCCTGGTACGGCTGGGCTGGCATCACTGTTTTTCTGCTCCTAATCGGCATTGTGTTTGCGCTTCGCGATGCGAGGCAGGAGCGCCGTCTGCTCGAAGAACCTGTCGAGGAACACATTGACTCGAACGCGCAAAGGATTCAACTCTCGAAAGAGTTACTTGAAAAGTTTGACCCCGACGGGCCTGACTATCCGCACCCGGTCATCATCACGGATCGCTGCATCGGCTGCCATGCCTGCGTTGACGCCTGCCCGCACGACGTGCTGGCGATGGTGGATAATCTGGCCACGCCGGTCGCGCGCGACCAGTGCGCCGAAGATACCTCTTGTCAGGTCGAGTGCCCGGTTAATCCCAAAGCCTGCATCGTCGTCAACACGACAAAGATAATCAAGCCGCGTCCTGTGCCGACGCGCGACGAAAGATTTATGACGAACGTGCCCGGCTGCTACATCATCGGCGACGTTTCCGGCACACCGCTCATCAAGAACGCTGCGAACGAAGGCGCGGATGTCATCAAGTACATCGCGGAAGAGATGAGGAACGGCGCGCCTGAGCCTAAGGCCGAATACGACGTGGCGATTATCGGTATCGGCCCTGCCGGACTCTCGGCAGCCGTGCTGGCACGCCTACACAATCTACGATACATCGGCATCGAACAGGATAAGGTGCTGGCGACAATTGTCGCCTACCCTAAAAACAAGTACCTCTTCTTCAAGCCTGATGCGATGGAAGCACGCGGTGGAATCCGTGTCGCAGGCGCTGGCGAGCAGCGCGAGAGAATTCTCGAATCATGGCTGGGCACGATGATGAGTAACGGCGTGGTAATAAATGAAGAAGAGAGCTGCAAAGTCGTCAAACGGGCGCCGGATGGCGACTACTTCACGGTCCAAACGGAAAAGGAGAAAACGCGGGAACACTTTACCTACCAAGCCCGCCGCGTCGTCCTCGCTCTCGGCAATCGCGGCACGCCGATGAGGCTCGGGGTGCCGGGCGAGGAGATCAAAATTACGCGCAACGGCAACCTGGAAGACAAGGTGATTTATAAACTGTCCAACCCGGAGGAGTTCAAACGGAGGAAGATAGTGGTCGTCGGCGGCGGCAACTCGGCGGTCGAGGCAGCGGTAGACCTGGTCGCCCGGCGCAACGGAGACAGGATCGAATTTCTCCCGCCCGAAGAGATCAACGATGTCACCCTGGTCGTCCGCACTGATTTCAAGAACGATGTGAAGTTCGGCAACAAGCAGCAGATCTATCACTGCATTGACGAAGGCAAGGTCAAGGTTTACTTCGGCATGAGCATCAAAGAAATTCGGGGGGGCGAAGTTGTTCTAATGAACGCGCGCACGGAAGAGGAGAAAGAGAAAATTGCGAATGATTACATCCTCGCTCTGATCGGCGGTGCCCGGCCTACTAAATTTTTGGAATCAATCGGCATCACCATTCCCACAAACTAACGGCGCTGCTAAAGCTTTCATTGGCTTTGGCAGCGCCGCGATAAATTACCCCCTCCTGGCGTGTCGCTAATTTATGGTTTCCGGGAATGACAGTCTACGCACGTCTGCGGGGCCTTCACTGTCGGGTCTCTCTTCTTCGCGGCCTCGTGGCACGTTCTACAATTGATGTGGTAAGCCTGCTCGTTAGTCAACTTCTCCACCGCCGGTTTCTTCATCTCCTTCGGATACGTGACGCTCGGGAACGCAACCGTTACCTTCGCCCCTTCCTGAAAGTGGCAGACGCGGCATGACTTCACGGGCTGCTTGGACCCCTCCAGTTGCTTGGCCGTCAAGACCTCTTTCCGCTCGAACCTCTTGAGGTATTCTTGACCTTTGGGTGCCGAAGGCTGATCCGTGTGGTGACATTCGACGCAGGCCGTCGGGGTCTTGCCATCTAAGCTATGCCGCAGGTCCGTAGTGTGCTTGACGTGGTCGAAGGCCGCTTCGGGCTTCAACTCGCCCCTGATGGGGCTGCGGCTGTCTTTCGCCAGGATGATGGGTTTGTCCGGCATCGCCGTGCTCGACTCAGGAATCGGCTTTCCAGAGATATCAACGGCGTGCGGCGGATTAACCCCGTCCGTCCCTTGCGCTGCGGCGTTTGAGTTATTTGGTGCTGCGGTGTTTGAGTTAGTTGTAGTGTTTGAGTTATTGGTCGCCGCAGTATTTGAGTTAGCGTTGGCGTTTGAGGTTGTTTTGGTGTTTGAGTTTGCTCCAGTGTTTGACTCTTGGATCAACGCGGCAGTCGGAGGCGCGATGTTGCAAGCGAGCATCACCGCCAGATAGCCGAGTGCGACGAGCAGGATAACGAATAATTTTAATTTCATCTTCATCGCCTTTGAAACCAGATGGCCAGTGGTGGCCTTAATTGAAACGAGTGGGAGAGTCGGTGTGTGATTCAGGTTACAGGCTGGAGTCGGGGAAGTTTGACCCTCACCTTATCCACACAAGAGAATATAGAAAGGTCAGGCGAGCTTGTCAAACTGTTTACAGAGCATAAAGAGCGGATACGTTAATACCATTCTGGCATCCGGCAAACGTCAAACGCGCTTTCTATCCCCGCATACGAAATCCGGGGCCCTTGTGGCAGCGTCTACAATCACGAGTGTCCACGTCGCCGAAAGCGCGCCGACCGTTGTGACAAGTCATGCAGCTTTGCGCGCGGGGGTTGGAGAAATGCTGCGCGGGTAGAATGGAGCTGACCTGCCTTCCTTGCGCCAATCCTCTTTCCTTCACGTTGTGGCAATTCGCGCAAGTCAAACGCTGGCGCGAGCCGTGATCCGCGTGGCTGAAACTGACGCGATAGGCGCGAGATGCAATCGTCGTCGGCGAGTAAGAGCCGAGTCCGTGGCAGGAGCCGCACGAAGAAAGATTACCCGCTTGCCCTCCGGGGGAATGGCATTGATAACAAGTCTGGTGAGCATTTAAGCGCGCGGGGATGCTTTGGGCGACGCCGCGCCGCGCCGGAGTGTGACAGGCCGCGCAACCTTCTTTGGGCCGCGCCGGTTCGACTCCCCGCAAGTGCTGTGCGTGGTCAAACTCGGCGGTAAAACTGCGCAGCCCCGGAAATTTTTTACGCGGCGCACTCGGCGAGTTGAGGCCTTCATCCGTGTGGCAGATCACGCAAATCGGATTGGTGGGTGAAGAACCGACGGGGGCTGTGAATTCGGCCAAGTGACACCGGGTGCAATCCCTGTGAATGGGGAAGCTCGGTTCAGGTTGGCCGCCGCTCCGGCGGTGGCACGACGCGCAGTTCGAGCGGTTGGTCAAAGCCGCATGAGCGTCCGGGCTTGAGTGCGAAAACCTGGAATAGTCCTGCGCCGACGGGTCTGCTTTTAAGGTGAAAACCTTCGGCTCGGTTGTCACACCAGACGCGCGTCGGCCAAACACAACAATGACGACCAGCAGACAGAGTGAGACCAGAAGTGGAACGGTGAGTAAGAACGGGCGTCGGTTCGCCCAACGTAAGCGCGTGCTGACGGCTGACACGTGTTGTGCTTTAGAGTCTGGCACTTTCTTCACTCTTTCAACATCTACTTAGAGTCCGCACATAGTTCTTCCCTTGCGTAATGGCTATCCGGCGCTTGTTCTCGTCCTACTTGGGTCGTGTGGCAAGCGACGCACACGTAATTCTTACCGGGTTCCTCTTTAAGTTTAAGCTCACTACAGATGGTGACGCTCCTGCCTCCCGCAATTGGAATTGGCTCTTTAGAATGGCACTCGGCGCAGGTGTTGATTGGGACATCAGCCTTCGGGATGTAGAGCGTCGTCATCTGCGCCACGTTGGTGTGGCACACGGTGCACTTTTCGCCCGCGTGTCCCGCGCCGTCGTGTCGAAACTTAAGAGAAAAACGTTTGGGCAAATCAGCAGGCCAATTCTTAAACCACGTCTCGGCGTTGGACGTTAAGTCGCGCGGCGGAATTATCTCAAGCGTTTTTCCAGTGACCGGATTCTTTCCCGCTTTGTAGTCTAAGGGCGAGAGGTGGCACCCGTTGCAGTCGTCTTTGGTGGGCTTACTCTCCTGCCAGTGACATTTGAAACATGACGTGTGGGCACTCGTTCCTCTCTCTCCCGGAGTCGTCTTGAATGTTCCTGCATCAATCGTTCGGAACGTTTCCTCGCTTTGAATATCTTTCAAAGGCAGAGTAATAGCATCGCGCGCGTCTGTGATGTGGCACTCGTTACAAGCAATCTCGTTTTGGTGTAGGCCATGCGGGAAGTAACCCGGGAACTCGCGCGCAATGATGTCACCATGTTTCGGATTTGGGAATTGTGCATAGACATCGCGCGGCGTCAGTCGCGGGCTGACGCGCGTGTGGCAGACGGTGCAAAACACCGGGCGGTCTCCGCGGTAAACCTGCTGCCGGTGGCAACGGAAGCAGGAGTCATGGTACGGGTAACCCCGGGCGATATTTGGGCGGGTGGCAGCGGAGATTCGATCGGGCTCTGCGTTTGAAGTAATGGTGTGGCAGTCCGCACACTTCAAACCGTTGCGGTGAGATTCGTGCTTGAAAAATGAGTAATCGCGCCCACTCTTTGTCTGGGTCGGAAGACGCGGGCGACGGCGGCTTTGTGTCTGACGCCCCTTCTGCGGCTCAACAATAACGGTTGAAGAAGCTTGCTGGTAAATGAAGATCAACGCCGCCACCGCGGCGAAAACTACCAGTGACAGCTCCCGCCGTCTGACTTGGTGGCTAACAGACCCACTTTGCTTCACTTTATGTGCCTTTCGCTATGGACCGGCGAGCGCCTATGAAGCAGACGTTTTCTGATTACTGATAACTTCATCAACGGGCTTGCCAACGAAGATGCTCTTGGCAGCAATCCAGCTTGTTATCAGTGAACTTATGGGCGTCAAAGATGTCTGACACCTTACCAAGCTCAATCAGTTCTTTCAAGCTTTTCCGTTTGGATGGAAGCAAGACTAAATTAATTTCCTTGCAATAATTAACGCCTTCCATTATATAGACCTTACCATCCATCAGGGTTAGTTTCTTTTTACCATCCATCAGGGTTAGTTTTTTTAGAGTCAAGCGCCATTGCTCCTTGCTACGATCGTATGCATCTCAAGTGTTCCACGGGATTGGAAGCTTATGCAGTGTGTTTGAAGCGCCCGCCGAGTATGTGAAGCAAGGCGGAAGCTGCGATCTTAGACGCGAGGTACGAGAAAGCAGTTCTGAGGGTATATAGGTTCTACCTGAAACCCGAGGTGGCTCGCATGCCAGAGCAGCAGAACAGAACAAACGCTTCGTCAATCGCCATCCGGGCTATCCCGCTATTGATCGTTGTGGCCTTCGTCGGCCTGTTCCTTACCTTTGTTGGTCCCGCCGGTTCCCTTCCCGCTCAAGCGCAGGAGACATCTACCGCACAAGCCGTTCAGCAAACCACTGTCGGGGCAGAGTGCAGAGAGTGCCACGCGGCCAGTCATGATCGCAATGTGGAATCCTTCGCCCTGGGCGTTCACGGCAAAAGCGGTAAATTTCTCAAAGATTGGCGCGCCACGAAGTGCGACAGCTGCCACGGCAATGCCGAAAAGCACATGGGGAGCGGGAAACCCGAGGACATCATCAATCCGGCCAAGCTGCCCTCAGCCCAGGCCAACGCAACGTGCCTTAGTTGTCACTCCGGGGATCAGCACACTTTTGCCTGGCAGGGCGGGGAACACGACCGGAAAGACATGAGCTGTCTGTCGTGTCACAGCGTCCACAATGCCAAGTCACCCGAAAAGCTGCTGGCCAACTTCACCGTTGAGGAAACCTGTCTCAACTGCCACAAGGAACAGCGGAAAGCTCTATTCCAGCGCTCCACCCATCTGTTCCGTACAGAGCAGCGCAACATGAAGGTCGGCTGCTCTTCCTGCCACAATCCTCATGGCGGGGAGGGGCGGAAGATGCTCGTGAATCATTCCGTCAATACTGTGTGTTACACCTGCCATGCCGAAAAACGGGGTCCGTTTCTCTGGGACCACCCGCCTGTCCGCGAGGATTGCATGAACTGTCACTCGCCGCATGGTTCGAACAACCCGAAGCTTCTGACTGCTCGCGCTCATCTGGTGTGCCAGCAGTGCCATATTCATATGTTGCCGCGCCATTCGACCACCGCCGGAAAACCTCTGGACATATGGTCCATCAATCGCGGCTGTGTCAATTGCCATTCCCAGGTCCATGGCTCGAATCACCCTAGCGGTAGAACCTTTGGACGCTAGAGAGGAGCAGATGAGAATCCAACCAGACAGACTCAAACCGATTCTTCGCGTCGAGTTTGTTTTCATCGCTTGTGTCATCTCGGCGCTCCTCTTCACGCCTCACGCCTGGGGCCAGGCGCCGGAGAAGGACAAGACACAAACCCCACCCGACAAGACACAAACACTACCCAAGCTCCAGGGAACCGTCGAAATCGGCGGCCAGATTTGGGATACGCAGGGAGGCCATCCCGCCAAGTTCGAGGAAGTGCGAGATGTTCCAAAAGGGTTCTTTATTCAGAATTTGAAGCTGGATTTCAAGTCTGCCGATTCTCCCTACCTTTTCTCACTGCGGGGATTGGAGATTCGCGAGCGTGACCGGCGTTTCACTGTGGACGCAGGGAGGGTTGGAAAATTTCGAACGAAATTTATCTGGGACCAGATCCCTCATCACTTCGGAACCGGGCAATCCTTCCTTCGGGAAACTGCGCCCGGGCTGTATCAAGTCGACCCTACACTGCGAGCGCGCCTGCAAGCCCTGACAACCCCGGAAGCTCGCATACCTCCGAACGGCGTATTGTCTAACGTCGTTCGCCAGGAGCTGCAGAATGCGCCCGTCACCGAGTCGCGGCTCCGCCGGGATCAAGCCCTCTTCAGGCAGAGTTACCAGCCCTCGGATAATGTCGAGTTG
>JACCVS010000407.1 GCA_013698055.1 Acidobacteriota bacterium | reverse complement strand
GTTCTGCGCGGAAGTAGGTTTAAATTGTGGCAGCAGTACCAAACTCAGACCACAGATTATAATGATTATCGCCTGGTTCCTCTTCATATGAGCTTTCTCCTTCAATTAGTAAGTAAGCGCCTAACGCTCGAATTAACCGGGCGCGACGAACCGCCGATACAGACAAGTCTCGCGGATGAAAGCAACGCTGTTCGCGCTCCGGTTGAATGAGTTGTTAGACGTTGCCATTGGCAAGCTAGCGCCACGCGGCACAATCCACATCTCAACATTAGAACCATCAACCCCATACCTAATTCTGATTACAATACGATTGGCTGCAATACCATAATCTCTTACCAATATTCTCCTTGCCCTTCTAGCTTCGTTCAATGTATTGCGTGCGCCGACCATAAGGAAACCGCGCAGATTAGGATTATTTCGCAACACGTCAGCGTAAAATTTCAGCCCTTCTTTTCGTAATCCATAAAGATCGAGATTAACTGCTGGCGCGCAATCCAGACATTCAAGATCGAACTGGTAAGAGGTTGCATCATTTATCTGAGGTCGAGAGATATTCGGGTCAGGCGAAGGAGGCGGTGCGCCTTCTGGAACAAGCCACAACTCAATTCTATATTCATTTCTATATCCGCCATCTATTACGACAACTCTGCTGGGTTCAATCCCACGCGCCCAAGACAAATAATGCTGGTCGCCATAAATTCTTCTCAAATAGCTACCACGCAATTTTCGCGGCTGATTATAACCAATGATATAACCTCGGAGGTTGGGATGCTGACGCAATTCTTCTGCAAAAGCGTCAAGACGCGCAGCTTCGTCATCTGTATTCAAGTCACCATAATCATCAAATTTTCTGGCAATATCATTTTGACTCACAAGATTTATGGGTAGCTTGCCGTAGCCTTCACTTACAAGAAGTGAACAAGCTACCGAAACGGCAAGAAGTACATTACAGATTGTCTTTCTCAAAACTCTCATAGCTTCATAATCACGAAAACGTCTAACGCCCGGCATCACCCGCGCCCCCGCACAAGAAGCATGAGATTCAAGCTGAAGGGGCGTCGGGTGCATGCCGTTGTTAGGCGCGGCGTTATGGGAGAGGTTCAACCACTTTTGGCTACCCTCCGTCAGGATCGACGCGGGCGCACCGCGGCTTTGGCTTTAGCGAGTTAGGGGCGTGTAGTAGCCGCGTCTTGCCTTCACGAGCAGCTTACGCTGCTTGCCCCGTGAGTCACTCGGCTTGATTCTCACCTCTAGCGTGTGCATCCGGCCGTCATCCTGCTCATGTTCCTCCAGATTAAAGCCGAGATTGTAACGTGCCATGAGGCTGCTGATGAACCCTTCCAAGCCGCTTGCTAGGTCGTCTGGCTGTCCGACACTCGCTACCTCCCCCCCAGTCTGTTTTGCCAAGTAGTCGGCGGCGCGAACACTTCGCCCGCGGGGCCCCATGAAAACCTTATTAACAGTGCCGAAAAACATCTTGCCGGCTAAACTTTTCTTAAAAACTAAGCCGTTAAAGGTGATGCCAGCCCGGATCGCTGTCTCCGCCGCCTCCTCCCGCTCACCCCTTTCGAGATCGAAAAGATCGGCAATCACTCCCACCACTGCGAACTGGGAGTTGGGGAATTCCGCGGCCAGCGGGATGACCTGGCTGGCCACGTCCGACAAACTCCACACGATGTCAAAGAAGGAATCTCCCCCCGCCCGCGCACTCCTCTGGGATATTTCCTCAAGCCGCTGCTCCTGCTGTCGGATGAGTTCCGGGACGGACAGGAGTGCAGTGGCCGCCTTCTCACGATCGCGCGTGAAATTCTCGACCATCCTAACCTTCGGCAGGGGAGGTCCGGGCACTTGACCCTCTTCTATCCACGTGACCATCACGGCCACTTGATCCTCCGGCGCGAGTTTCGTCAGCGCCGACGCCAGCCGCCGCATCGCGTCCGAGCTCTTGAGATGTGATTTGCCGTACTGCGTCCATAAGTCAATGAAAAGTAACAGTGCCAACGGCCTACGGGTATCGCCCTCTCTCGTAAAGTACGAGAGCTTGCGTGGCTTCCCATCATCGAACACCTGGAAGTCTTCGGCTTTCATGTCCCTGACCGGCTCGTTCGTCTTGCTATCCCTGACGAGCGTGTCAATGAACACGGCCCGCGTGTTGACCCGCATGACATCTTCGACCGGGCGTTGCGCCGCCGCCGAGCCTGATTGTCCGACGGTCCTCGGGCGCTCCTGTGCAACGCCAAGTGTTACACAGCAGAATAACGCCAGATAGCAAGCCCCAAGGAATCTATTTTTCGTCGGCATAACTTCACCCCCCGACTTCTAACACTAAGCTCACCCAACTTAGATGATTAAAATGGGGAGAGCGTTAACAAGACATAGCGCCTAACGCTGGGCATCAGGGGCGCGCACGGACCGCCGATGACGAAAGGCGAGATGATTTGCGCGTCCGCTGCATGCAGTTGTTAGGCTCCGGCGCATTTTACTTCGCCTCTCACTGCCTGATCAGAATGTAGCTGAGGTTTTCGTTCCGCCGGACGTGCTGCTCGCGGACTTTACCCTTCTCCGCGTCAACCTCAATGAAGGTGTCATTAGGCACATGCTCTTTAGTGTGCACGAGTCTGTCTATCACACTGTAAACGGTCCTGCCGGAGGCATTAACGGTGAGCGAGGCGATCGGGTGCGGGATCGTAAACACCGCGATAGAACGCCAATTCCGCGTATCAAACACGCGGCTCCAGACCATCTTCA
>JACCVS010000397.1 GCA_013698055.1 Acidobacteriota bacterium | reverse complement strand
CGATGCGCCGCGTTTTTCTAGGATTGTGATCCGCGATAACGGCAACGGGTTCACACCTCGAGCACTAGCATCGCTGTTTTATAACATCGGAGGAAGTCCGAAACGTACCCGAGCCGGAATCGACATGGGCGTTGTTAGTAACGCCGACAAAGCCCTAAGCCCCGGAGGGCGACGGCTGATCGGGAAGATTGGAATCGGACTTTTCTCTGTGGCGCAGCTCACACGCGAGTTTCAGATCATCACAAAGACTGCAGACTCGCGGATCCGCACGATTGCCGACGTGGTGCTCTTCACCCACTCTGAAGACGACCTGCAAGAGCAAGTGCTCCCAGGAGAAGAAGAGCCAAAATTCCGCACCGGCACAGTTTCAATTCAGTCAGTGCCGGCAGACGACCCCGATTCGCATGGTACGGAGGTCATTCTTCGCAATCTGCATCCGCAGACTCTAGAAGACCTCGGAAGTCGAGCGCGATGGGAAATGTGTCGCGGTACGCATTCCAGCGTTATTGGAGAAGACGCTAGCCCGCCGCCTTGTCCTGATTATCACATTGGCCGCGTTTCTTCCTCCGGCTCCGATCGCATGGTCGAGCGACCGCGACTTCCTTGGCTCAAGACGGATTCTCCAGACGCCCGATTTCGCAAACTCATTGCAGCTATCGACGAGAAGCTCACCGAAACAGAGAGTCCAAAGCTCGAACAGACCTTCGACAATTATCTTCAACTGCTCTGGTTCTTAGCCCTTGAGGCGCCCCTAGACTATGTAGACAAGCATCCGTTTTGACCTAAATGCGACCGCAGAGATTCGTTGTTTCAAACTCGGTAACACGAGAAAAAGCCAAGCGACTCCGATCGCGCTTAATGGTTCAACGATCCGAGAGAAACTCGCTCTAACTACACCAGAACGAGGCGGCAGCCCCAAATTTCGGATCTTTATGGATGGCGTCGAATTACTGCGTCCAATCCGGTTTTCGGGGCTTCCTCAGAGACCAAATGTCATTGGCGGTCCGCTAATGTTTGTCGGAAAAGATGAAGTAGATCTTTCTACGATGCCGGAAGAGACACGGGGCGGCCGGCAGCTGTCGTTTGAGGCTTATTTCTTGTGGACTTCGAAGGTAGTGCCGCAAGAGCACCGCGGCGTGTTGACTCGCGTTAACGATGCGAGCGGTACGCTGTTCGACGAGACCTTCATGAAATACCAAGTCGCCGAGCCGACGCGACTACGGCAAATCACCGCCGAGATCTTCGTGAGTCATGGTCTTGATGCTGCTCTCAATTATTGATCGCGAGTCGTTCAACTTTGCGCATCCGCACTACCAATACATTGCGACTTGGGTACATAACGCTCTGCGGCAGCTGACGAACAAGCACAAGGTACTGGCGCGTGGGAATCGAGAGCAACGTACGATTGCGATTCTACAAAGGACTACGAGTGCGTTTGATGAATTGGTCGCTGCGAAGTTGCGAGAGGCCGCCGAAGGCCCGGATTGGGAAGCACCGAAGGTTGTCTTCAACAACGCGGCAGATGACGTCTTAAAGCAACTCCGCGCCTCGGGGACGTTAGCTTTCCCGCGGTACATCCTAGAGGCAGCGTTTCCCCGCGTCGGACGGACTACACTGCAGCAGCAAGCGCGGATAGCTCACGAGGAAGCTAGGCTTGTAGCTGTCACGAAGATGTTAGACGCTTACAGGCTTCTCGGCGAGCTTTCGGACGAAAAACAACAACAGCTGATCGCTGCTCTAGCCGCAATCATCTCCTTTGAGTTTGCGTAATGGCCGACGGCGAAGAAGGTGACAGCCTGGTAGGCGAGGTATTCGCTCACACTCCTCCCAAACATGAACTAGAAGTAACAGAGGGCAGCGCCCGCAGAAGAGACTTCAAGCCGTGGCATAAGCCGCGCAAAATGTGGGTTCGCTTCCGTCAGTGGAGCCCAGATGTTACAAACTTAATCAGGCACCTCAAGCTCGCTCAGAAAGGGCGCGCGTTCCGGTATTTATCTCTGCCCGGTGAAGACCTGCTCGATGTGCGGATGATGCATCATATTTGAGAGGGCGAAGGTATAAATCTCTGCTATCTGGGATTCGATACGGCGGCGGAAAGAACTCGGCGCACACAGCAAGATATTTCTGCGAGCGAAGTGGCTCACCTCGAACGCATCGATCGCGAATCCACGGTTATTCCCGATAGTTTCGAGATGATCGGAAAGGCGGATTCTGTCGGGTTGCATCATGTGCAGCGGCTTGGTCCGTTTGACGTAATCAATCTGGATCTCTGCGACTCACTGGCGCCTTTGCGTCAAAACGTTGAGCGCCCGTCCTATCACGAAGCCTTAGTTGAACTACTCAATTTCCAGATTCGTGAACGGGCTAATCCGTGGATTCTCTTCGTCTCTACACGTGCTGATCCCTCTACGGTCTCGGAGGCCATATGGCAATACTATCTACCACAGTTGGCTGACAACTTACGGTCCTCCGGCGCCTTGGCTGACCAGCTAGAACAAAATGTGGGCGTTGATGGCGTGAACGCTTTGAAGGATCTAAAGCTTCCAACTGACATAGCGCAGCAAGAGTTCGCTCGCCTTTTTGGATTGGGTTTTTCGAAGTGGTTACTCTCGGTTATGTGGGCTCCGTCGCCGAATTGGCACCTCGAGCTACTGCCGAGTTGCTGGTATCGAGTCAGTGCGGAACAGCCGGACATGCTCTCGCTTTGCTTTCGTTTTAAACAGATTACGGAGGCGAGGATTGATCCTTCCGGCTTAGTAGCAGCGCCTCCGGCGTCACCACAGATCAGTGAACGCGATCTGGCTGTTCAAATCTGCGGTGAGATGTCGCGTGTCCGCGACCTCGACGCTCTACTTCGTGACGACCCGGAAGAGCTCGAGACAATGATTCGCAAGGGGGCAGGACTTCTGAAGCATGCCCGTTACGATGAGGGGGCCTACGATGAATGGGCGCGTATTAGCGGGCCCGCGCAATGAGTTAGCGGTTACCGAATCTATCACCGAGCTTCGCGCATGGGTCTTTGACTCGAACTCGGCGTGTTGCTTCTCTGAGAATCTAGCCCCTACCCCATCCGATCGAACGTCTTTTGCAATAGTTGCAGATCGCTCGGCTGGCCGAGCTTCTCCCTCGTACTGTCGACCCACTTCTTTTCGAGCGCGTTCTTTGTAGGCCTGTCGTTCTGATAAAACACCCCGAAGACGCCTGGGAACGGCAACTGCGCGAGCTTGTACGCCGCTAGTTCATCTGTCACATCATGTCGCAACTCATCTTCCGGCGTGTTGTCCCACTTTTTTCCTGAATCACTTCGAAGCTCCCACCCTTGCGTGGGTTCGCAGGGTCAAACGCCCCCGGAAAGAACTCCACACATTCAGACAAGCACTCGATCACCGAGAAGCCCTGGTGATCCATGGCTCGCTCGATCATCTGGATCATGTGATTGACCTGGCTCGCGTGGGTGCGCGCGACGAAGGTGGCTCCGCTGGTCACGAGCTTTTTCATCGGGTTGACGGGCTGGTCGATCGCGCCTTGCGGATCGGTCTTACTCTTAAAGCCGATGGGCGAGGTGGGCGAGGTCTGCTTTTTGGTCAGGCCATAGACGAAGTTGTCCATGATGACGTAGGTCAGGTTGATGTTCTTGCGCGCGCCGTGGTCGAGATGGGTCCGAGCCGGGACTGGCATAGCCGCTGATGCCGAAGCTGTCGCCGTCGCCGCCGAAGAGGAAAGACGTGCAGGTCGGGCCGGGCCAGGCTGACGCCGGGATCTGCCCGAGAAAATTGCGGCGCTTCAGGAGTACCGGTAGAGGTAGTCCGCGATGGCCCGACAGTACATTCTGCAACGCGCTCCCTCGGCCGCGGGCATTCACATCGATTATGCGGCCGAACTGAACGAGCAACAGCTCGCCGCCGTGACGGCGCCGCCGGGACCGTTGCTCGTGATCGCGGGCGCGGGCAGCGGCAAGACGAGGACGCTCACGTATCGCGTCGCTTACCTGCTCGAGAAC
>JACCVS010000314.1 GCA_013698055.1 Acidobacteriota bacterium | reverse complement strand
AATCCGACGACCACCATAGTCTTTGACGAGAAGAGCGAGGACTTCGACTTTGAATCAACAGGGCAGCCCGTCGAAGTGGTCGTTGATCCGAACAACAAAATCCTGCGGATGTCAGACGACTTGCGTGTGGCTGTTGTCGCGCGTCGCGGCATCGAGCAATTCCGCGAAGGCCAGTATGCCGAGGCTCAGCAGCAACTCGAAGCCGCGCTCAAGCTGGATAAATCGAATTCATGGGTTTATTACAATCTGGGCTTGCTCTACCTTGAGCAACGCAACTGGCCACTGGCGCTCGACGCTTTTCAGGCGGCCATTGACGGCAACCTGAAACCCTCTTGGGTCGAAGCTTGGTCGCGCATCAAACGCGGCAATGCTTACGACGCGAAGGGTGAGCGAGCGCGCGCTGTCAACGAATACAACAAGGCGATTCAAACCGGCGTCAACTACGATAACTCGCAGGCCGCCGCGAAGAAGTTTCTCGCCACGGCCTTCGACCCGCGCGCACAGCAGGCACAGGAAGCATCATCACGCGGCGCACAGTAGAAGAAGAAGGTAACAGGGTAAAGGCAAAAGGGAAGATGGGGCGCGAGCCTTTCATCTTCCCTTTTGCCTTTTACTTCAATGTCTTTCCAGATTATTCCCAAGCGTGGCAGGCGGCTTTAACGCGCTCGTAATTCGCGTCGAGTTCGGTTTCGAGCATGAGGATGGCCGCGATGCGGCGCGCGGTCTGTGTGACTTCGCGGGCTTCTTCGGAAGTGAGCGAGCGGCCCAAGATTTCCCCCTCGCGGTAGGAGAGCCACTTCTTGATGACCTGATAGCCGCCGATGGTGTAATCCCAGACGCGCGCGGGCACGTTCGACCAGCAGGCCGTTTCGTTGAGAAAGATGTCGAGCGTTTCCCCGCCCAACGCGGTGAGGGCGTTTTGTCCGCCCGCGCGCTCTTCCGAGGTGTAGTCGCGCGTGCGGCTGCGCCCTTTGCCGGGCATGACGACGCCCGCCCTGCCTTTGTGCCCCCATCCGGCGTGTAACTCTAAATCTCCCGCCTGCGGATTGAGCGCAGCCGCGCCGTCCATGCGCCGGATGTTGGCGATGGAGCGCAGTTCCGGGCGCAGCGCGCCGGAGGTCACACCCGGCACATGCGTTTCGGTGTCGAGAAGCTGAGCGATTTGACGACCGAGCGCGGCTGACTCTTCCAAAGCCTCGCGCGTCGCCGGAAGCGGAACGCGCGGGAAATCTGAGCGAATGCCGTCGCCGTTCTCATCGAGATAAGCGGGCGCGTAACCGATAGCGAGCGCGTGATACCAGACGAGCGCGGCGGTTTCTTTGTTGTCGTCCACATCACTTATGCCGAGTATGTCGAGGTAAGCGCGGGCGCGTGCTGAGAGGTTAGCGGTTATTGAATCTACCGTTTTGTCATCATAGTCAAGCAATGAGCTTTGCTTGTCACTCTTTTGACCTCTCTTCAAAGATGAGGTGCGAAGCCTTAGCGGAATAACAGACACATTTCGAGCAATCGTTTGATAGTCAACTAAAGTTGTAGAGAAATAAACTGGGCTTCCTTTCGCAGTTTTTTCTGTTTTCATCCTTGTTACGATGAAACCATTATCTGACCAGCACTGCTCCCAGAATTCTGGGCGTGATCTATTCCAAAGCGGGCTAACTGAACTGTAGTAACACCAGCGAGTATCAAAAGGATGAATAACGTAACGACGTATGTTTTTAGGTTGAAACGATTCTTTACTTTGTAATTTAGCTCTTACCTCTTGGGCTTTGTAGTCCGAGGCATCCTCAGTAATACCTGTTTTCAGGGCTTTAATTTCAGACCATTTGACCGCAGGATCGTAGAACATCTGAATCCGCTTTTCTAATTCATCCTTGTCTGTATCAATTAAGCCACCTCTCCTACTTTCTAAGAAGCCTACTAATGGCTCTACTTTGCACAGTTCGTCTAACTTTGCCCATGCTAGATAGTCCGCGCCGACTTCTGACAGGCGTAACGAATAGCGGTTAGCCACGCCGGGTTGTGCGACCATATATTGAGCATCGAAATTTTCAGCGTCGAGGCTGTCGAGCAAGTCCTGCCGCTTCGTCGCGCCCCAAAGCTCTCGCGTGCGAACTTCCGGCTGCTCGTCCCGCACCTCTTTGCGTGCCAGCAAGCCGATGGCTGTGCCGACACGGATGCCCTCGCGGTTGAAGGGCGTCGAGAAGATCGAAGGGTCAGGCTTGCCTTCGGGCGTCTGCTTTCCAGTCTCGCGGCTGTCACCGTTCAGAGAGTCAAACCACAGCTTGTCAAACTCGCTCAAGAATCTCTGCCGCATCATGACAAATGACGGGTCGCTCAGGTAAGAGAAGTTAGAGATGAAACAGACGATGCCTCTGCCCGTCTTCTCTGCGATGCGCCGCTCTGCAAGCCGAAAGAAGCGCACATATAAATCATCAAGGTTGAATTTCTTGATGCCCCATTCCTTGATTAAGCCCTGCTTGTAAACGTCAACCAAGTCGCCTTCTTCTTCCGTGCTCGTTCCGGCGAAAGCGTTGTACGGCGGATTGCCGATGACGACGAGAATCTTCTCATCACGTTTGACATGCTCGGCGGCGTCGCGCTCCTCTTCGAGCGTGTGGAACGCGAACGGCAGTTGTTTCTTCGGCTCTTTCGGCGGCTCCCAGCCTGTCAGCGCGTTTGTCAGGAACACGCCGACGCGCTCGTTCCCGGCAAGCGGAAGTCCCTCCGACTGCAACAGAAAGCCCAACTGCATGTGCGCGACAACATACGGCGCGGGCAGAATCTCGAATCCGAAGACGCGCGCTATCGCTGCCTTCTTCAAATCATCTGCGTTGAGAGCATCACCGCCCTGCTCTTCAATCGTCCGCTTGATGCGCTTTAAGACTTCGACCAGATACGCGCCCGTCCCGCAGCACGGGTCAAGCACATACACTCTTTCATCGGCCAGCCCGTTCTCAATCTTCAACTCTTCGCGCAAAGCTCTGTCCGTGCGCTCGACCATGTAGCGCACGATCTCGTCGGGCGTGTACCAGACGCCAAGCTGTTTACGCAATTCCGGGTCGAAGGCTTCGAGAAACGGCTCGTAGAAATACTGCACCGCGTGCTCGCGCTCGAACCGCTCGAAGAACTTTTCCGGCTCGACGCGATTCAGCGTCTCTGCCGTCCAATCCAAAACCTCTTCCAGCCCCAACCCGCGCACGTTCGACGGCGTCACGACCTGCTCGAACAGCGTGCTAATCGCGGGCACGCGCAATGTGTAGGCCGCGAGCCGCCAGTTGAACTTGTCGCGCCGCCGCTTGCCCCCATCGGATTTCGACCACAGCACCCACGCGGAAAAGACGCCATAGAAAAGCGTCTGCACCAGCGTCGAGCGAAAGAACTGCTCGCCCTGCTCGCCTTCAAACTTCAAGCCGAGAGCCTGCTCCAACGCCTCGCGCACGCTCTTCAAAGACTGCATCGCGGAAGGCTCGCGCTCCATCCGCTCTCTGGCATCGCGCGCATAAGAGGCCAGAAACCACGCCAGGGCTTCGGGCGCATCCAGCGGCGCAGAGGCCAGCATCACGCGCTTGAGGTATTCGCTCACGCGCGCCTCGTGCTGCTTTGCCAACTCGCGCGGATTCCTAATGAGTTGCCAGAACTCTTTCTCACTGTCTGCCAGCGCGTAGCCTTCCAGAAACTTCATCGCGCCCGACGCTTCGCGCCCGACCAGCAGAAACTCGCGCAGATTAGTCACCAACACCTGCCCGTAATGTTTGAGGTAGCGCGTCACCTGCTCGCCTTCGGCAATGTCGCGCACCTCTTCGCCTGTCCCCTTAACTTCGATCACGCCGCGCTCAGGCTGTTGTCCCTTGAATGCCGCCGGGTCGCTGACAATCCCATCGCCGCCGAGCTTTTTCAGTTGCCGCGCCGTGAACAGCCCGCCATCGGGCAAGCCCGCGCCGCGATTTTTCAAATTGATAACGGCGCGCACCTTCGGGTTTAGCTCCGCGCCGACATTGTTCAGCAGGTTCGAGAGAGCCGGATAAAACGAAGTCTCTTTGACGGCCTCGCCGGTGGCGCGTGTGTCACGCAACTCGTTCAGATAGTTTTCGAGCTTAGACATTGAAACTGTCTCCGTCCGAGGGATGATTACTGGCTACGGGTAACGCAAAAAAAGGAAGCGGCGCTCAGTGAAGACCTCAGCGCCGCCTGTTCGTCCAATTCTTTCTGCGCCGCATACTCGCGCACGTCCTGCGTGATCTTCATTGAGCCAAGCCTTCGTCCGATTTCCCACTTGCCTCTCTTCACACTACTTCTTTAGAAAAATGTATGACAGGCACGCTCATGATGCGAGCCTTACGCCATTTCTTGGCTGCGGTCAAAGCGGCAATCTCTCGTCCGACATCTGCCTTGACGACCTTCTCTCCGCATTGCGGGCACACTCCTGCGGGCACATCTTCGATGACGAGCAGCTTTCCCTTAATCCAGAAGTCCTGTTTGATTCTTTTCTCTTCCATCCGCTCGCCGCAGATGTGGCATTTGCCGTAGTCGTACTTGGTCAAGTGGTTACTCATATCTTCATTCCAGAGCGTAAGTCGTGATGAAAAGCAGCTTGTCCGTCTCTTTGATTCGGCAGATGACTGCGATTTGCCGGCCATCGGTTGCTGTTCCCACCACCTCATAGCGCGCGCCGCGCGGATCGCGCGTGAAACGCCGCCGGATTCGACCATTAGTTACAGCCATTTCAATGTCTGCGAAGATTAACCCATCATTTGCCATCTCTTCAAAGAAGTGAGGAATCGCAAACTCATATTGCTGGTCTCTCACCTTCTCGCGGATAATTTCAATGATTGTCACAGGCTAAGAAATAGCAGTAGTAAGTGACAGGTAGCAAGCAAGAACAGCGCCCCTATCTTAGAGTCCATAACAAAACCGGCAAGAGAATATAGACAGGATTAACAAGATGAACAGGATGACAGAAATAAGATTCAACCTTCTTCACCCGCCTTGTTTTCTTAATCTTGTTAATCCTGTTAATCCTGTCTAAATTTTTCCTCCCACGTAAATCTCCGCTCCGCCTTCCTTAAACTCGGCAGCCTTCTCTTTCATTCCCTCTTGCAGCGCCGCTTGCTCGTCCAGTTCTTTCTGCGCCGCATACTCGCGCACGTCTTGCGTGATCTTCATCGAGCAGAAATGCGGGCCGCACATAGAACAGAAGTGAGCGAGCTTTGCTCCCTCCTGCGGCAAAGTCTCGTCGTGATATTCGCGCGCCACTTCCGGGTCGAGCGCGAGGTTGAATTGATCTTCCCAGCGAAACTCGAAGCGCGCTTTCGAGAGCGCGTTGTCCCGAAGCTGCGCGCCCGGATGCCCCTTCGCCAGATCAGCCGCGTGCGCGGCGAGCTTATAAGTAATCACTCCGTCTTTGACATCCTTCTTATTGGGCAACCCGAGATGCTCTTTCGGCGTGACGTAGCAGAGCATGGCAGTTCCGAACCAGCCGATCATCGCCGCGCCGATGCCCGATGTAATGTGATCGTAACCGGGCGCGATGTCGGTTGTCAGCGGCCCCAATGTATAAAAGGGCGCGTCCTGACAAATCTCAAGTTGCTTGTCCATGTTCTCTTTGATGAGGTGCATCGGAACGTGCCCCGGCCCTTCGATCATCACCTGACAGTCATACTCCCAGGCGATCTTCGTCAACTCTCCGAGCGTATCAAGCTCCGCGAACTGCG
>JACCVS010000692.1 GCA_013698055.1 Acidobacteriota bacterium | reverse complement strand
GCGCCTGTGGATGCGGGCCGCGCCTCGCGTTCCCTTCACCACGATAGCCTCTTCGCCATCACGATGAAGCGAGAAGTCCACGCCTTCCAGATCAACAAGAGAAGCGGCAACTGAAGCCGCCGCCTCTTCGTCCGTACAGTAAAGCGCGGCGTAGCTGCACAGGCCGAAGGCCGGGACGGAGACGCTGCGACGGTCGCGCCCGCGCAAGCGATCCGTGACTGCGAACCCGTTCTTACGCAGGTGCGTTTGCAGATTGATACGCTTGTTCTCTTCCAGGTTCATCCCATGATCCGAGAACAGCACAATCTCAGTCTCGTCGCCGCAGTAGTTATGAATCTCCGTCAAAATTACATCAAGCGATTGAAGCGCGACGGTGAGACGCTCCGGCCCGCGAATGTGCATCAGGCCGTCAGTGCCTTTGAGAAAAGCGAAGAAGTCGCGCGTTTGCGGGGCGCGGCGAAAGCGTTCGTGGAAACGCTTCATGTCCGCGCGCCAGATTGTTTCGGGTGCGAAGTAGACCAGAAACTCGAAAGGCAACGGTTCCTGATAATCAAGCTCGTCCATGTAGGACGAAGGCACTTTGTCGGGCGTGCGCCAGCCGACGTATTTACGCATCCCGCCGCGCAGTTCTCCCGCGCACTTGTCGAAGTACAGACTCTCGTAGCCGAGCGGCGCGGTCGCACCCAGCATTCTCGACAGCGCCACATTCGTCATCGTCGGAAACGGCGAGAGCAGGCGCGACGGTGCGCCGAATTTCTCGAACAGCCCGCGCCCTTTCGCAGCCTTCAGCACCTCATACGGTACGCCGTCCAGGCACAACAACAAACGACGCGGCCTCGTCACACCGGCTCGTTCAACTACATGCTTCCCATTGGTTTTCATTCTGAAACATTCTTTCCGTTATTCTTCAACTTGTATGGCTCTTTCAAACCCTGCCGGGCGTCGCCGTGCGCACCCGATGTATCCGGACGCGCGAGCACGGCGCGATATTGCGCGATTGCTTCAGCACGTTTTCCCGCGAGATCGAAAGCGCGTGCTGCCTGTAGATGCGCCGTCGTCGCTAATCCCGCCTCCGCGCCCGCCACGCTCGTGGCAGCGACAAACTCCCTTGCCGCGCCTTCATGCTGACCCGCATTCAAGAGTGCGTCGCCATAGCGGAAATAAATCAGGTCTAACGAACGCGCGGCAGCATCACGCGCTTCACGGTCACGCACGAGCGACTCGAAAATAGCCAATGCTTCTTTCTCGGCTTTCATCATCTCCGCCGTTCGCCCCGCCTGTCTCTCGATTGAAGCAATCGAGGCGAGCGCTTCCGCCGCTTCGAGCTTAAAGAGGTAGTTGCGTGGATATTTCGTTCCAAGCTCGCGCGAGATTTTGAGCGCTTCTTCATATCTCTTCTCACGCTTGAGCAGCACGATCAGCAAAGCCCGCGCGTCGTCGCGCGCAAAGCTGCCCTGATCGGCGACGCGCTGCAAGGTGAGCAAGCCGCGCTTTTTCGAGCCTCGCGTGCCGACCAGACTGACCAGCAACTTGACGGGGGCGGGCAGGCTTCCGACCACGTAGTCGTAGAGTCCTATCGTCAATTCCGCATCATGAAAATCAGGGGCGAGCTTGATGACTTCGCGATGGCGGTCTACGCTGCTCGATCCATCGGAGAGAGCCGCCTTAAAGCTGCGCTGGACGCCTGTGGCGAAAGCGGCTTTTAAGCCTTCCGTCGCGCCGAGGAAATAGAGAGCCTCCACGTCTTTCGGGTTGCGCTTGAGCCGCGCTTTGGCAAGCTGCGCCGCCGTGCGCGTCAAATCAAAAAACTGCTCGACCATGCGCGAGTCAGGCTTATCTTCCTTCTGTTCGTAAAAAGATTCGGTGTTGTAGAGCGAAGATTGCAGGCGGCGCGATTCGTTCAAGGTCTGCGCCCAGAGGGTTGCGGCAAGAAACTGCGATCCGGCTGGATGCTCCGGGAAGAGCCGCTGGATTTCTTTGAAGTTTTTGCGCGCCGTTTCGTAATCCAGGTTATAGAGCGCTTCAAAGCCTGCGGCGCGCAGCTCATCAAGGCGGATTGCTGCGCTGTTCGTTTCCGTCACGCCACCGCTCTTGTCGCTAAACGTGGCGTTCTGCGCATTAACACTGAGCGTGCTAATCAACAAAGCTATGAGTAATCCCCAAAAGAATCTTGCCCAAACCTGCATTCTTCGTTCTCCTTAAACTTCAACATCACCAGTTGCCGTGAATGACTTTTTTCACAATTCCCTCGCAGACCCCTATGCGACTAATTGCCGATTGGTATACGGGCTACTTTCATCTCACCATTCTCTTCAACGATATCAAGCACGAACAGTTCGCGGTAAACCTGATATTTCGTGGTTTCTTCTCCGGTGCCGAAAAGATCATTTCTTTCATCAATGCTTGTTTCTCTGCCATCCCAATCTAACTGCTCGATATGTGCTTTGTACTTTGGTGAATTGAAAGGCTCTGAAGGGATGTATTTTCTGAATAGCGCCGCCAGATAGTTAGCATTCTTTGCAAACTGCCTCACATCCTCAGCAGTTTGAAAAAGCTCCGGGATGTCCTTGCACGATTTGTTCTCTAAATAATCAATGAAGAAAAAGCAGGTGGACGGCTCCTTCATTGCTTTCAGAAGTTCCGGCGGAAACAGTTCTTTCGATTTAATCGTGCTGCTCTCTTCATCTACTGTCGAAACATTGGCCATATAAATCCCTACCAGGTAGTACAGATTCATAAAGCCTATGTAAGCCTGCTCAGTTTCTGAAGGAGAAATTTTCTTTTTAATTTCTTCATGTCGCTCCAACGAATCGAAAACTATTGACGACGAATTCAGCAGGCGTTTTTCAGGGTCTACAATGAAAAACTCCCGGTAAACGACTTCAAAATCTAAAGTCTCCCTGAATCTTTGGACGAAGCGATCAGCTAACTGCTCGGCGCGTTCTAAGTTTTTGCGGGCAGCGGGCGTTTTTAGAGCGCGCCCCTGTGCAATGGCTGAACTCACCGCCAACAGAAGGCTGATCGCTATCGTGATAAAATGTTTCATCCGCCGTAACTCTCCAGATACTTCACGCCTGCGCCCGTGTTGAAGAGAACGACGCGCTCGCTCTGTTTGACTTTTCCGGCAGCAATCAACTTCCGCAGCGCGGGCAAGCAGGCTGCACCTTCCGGCGCACAGAACAAGCCTTCACTCGCGCCGATCTCGCGCGTCGCAGCGATCAACTCTCCATCAGTCACGCTGACGGCTGTCCCGCCTGATGCCCTGAGTGCGTCGAGAATCAGAAAGTCTCCGATGGCTCGCGGCACGCGCAGACCCGATGCAGTGGTCGCCGCATTCGGAAACTCATCAGCGAACCGCTTCCCTTCTTCAAACGCTCGGACGATGGGAGCGCACCCTTCAGCCTGCACCGTGACCATGCGCGGGCGCTTGCTCCCGATCCATTTCATCTCTTCCATCTCGTCAAAAGCCTTCCACATGCCGATCAATCCTGTTCCACCGCCCGTCGGATAAATGATTACGTCCGGCAACTCCCAATCGAGTTGCTCGGCCAGTTCATAACCGAGCGTCTTCTTTCCTTCAAGGCGGTACGGCTCTTTCAAGGTCGAAACGTCGAACCAGTTTTCCGCATCTTTCAGCCTCGCCACCTCCGCGCCGCAATCCGTAATCAAGCCATCCATCAAAGTGATGTGCGCGCCCGTCTGCTCACACTCGATGACGTTGGCTCGCGGCGTGTCTCGCGGCATGAAGATATGCGCTTCCAGCCCCGCCCGCGCCGCGTATGCACTGAGCGCGCCCGCAGCATTTCCGGCGGACGGCACGGCGAGCTTTCTCGCCCCGAGTTCTTTCGCCATCGAGACCGCCACCGCCATCCCCCGCGCCTTGAAACTCTGCGTCGGATTCTGCGACTCGTCCTTGATGAGAAGCTCGCTCAATCCAACCTCTGCGGCCAGCCGTGCCACAGAGAGGAGCGGCGTCCAGCCCTCACCCAACGAGACGACATTCTCGTCATGTTCAACTGGCAGCACCTCGCGGTAACGCCAGAGGTCTGTCGCTCGCCCGGCCAAAGATTCTTTTGTCAAAGTCTCAGCCGCCCGCTGTAAATCGTAGCGAGCGAGCAGCGGCTTGCCGCATTGCGAGCAGAGGTTGTGCAAGCGTCGTGCCTCGTGGCTGAGGCCGCACGCTCCGCATTCCAGATGTGTCAAGTTCATTCGTTTCAGTTCTCCCTTTCAGAGCCAAATGATGAAAAGAGCCTACTAAAGAGCAGGGATGAAGGCGGAAAGCGGAAGGCGGAAGGCGCGAAGATGAAAGACGTGCTTTTCTTCATCCTTCCGCTTTCACCTTCATCTTCCAGCCATATCATACCCGCCCTCACCCTGTTTTCTGTCAGGTGGAGCATTCATATTGCAGTGAGGAAGAACAGTAGGCAGAAGGCAGAAAGCAGTAGGCAGGAAGAAGCGTCGGGACATGAAGCTATTGAGCTGTTGTCTTTTAACTGCCTACCGCCTATTGCCTTCTGCCTATTGCCTTCTGCCTTCCGCCTTCTGCTTTCCGCCCACTGCTCTTTGCCTTTT
>JACCVS010000286.1 GCA_013698055.1 Acidobacteriota bacterium | reverse complement strand
TCCATGAACTTGAGCGGACGAGCGGTCATTTGCGTAATCTGCTCGGCTAATTTCTGCGCGATGTCGCCTTGCCTGTATTCATCTACAAACTTCATTATTATTTCCTCCTACATACCGCTCAATTTTCGACCAGTGAGCGATGCTGCAAGAAAGTATGAACCATATCCCACATGATGTGATAAAGGGCGACGTGTGTCTCCTGTATCCGGTGAACGCTTGAGGTCGGAACGGTCAAACAGAAATCCAATAGCCCGCCCTCACACAATTCATTCATCTTACCGCCATCGTTTCCAGAAAATCCGATTGTCATCAGCTTCATCCGCCTGGCAGTCGCAAAGGCGTGCATCAGGTTTTCGGAGTTGCCACTCGTCGAGATGCCGAGCAGGATGTCTCCCTCACCCCCGAGCGCGATAATCTGTCTGGTAAAGACATCATCAAAGCCGACATCATTCGCAATCGCTGTGACCATCGCCATATCGTTCGTCAGGCAGATTGCCGGTAGCGCCTTGCATCCGACGATGACCGGGTGCATGAACTCGACGGCGACGTGCTGCGCGTCCGTCGCCGACCCGCCGTTGCCGCAGACGAGCAGCTTGCGTCCACGCTTGAATGCCTTCGCCATCTCAAGCGATACAGCCAGAATGGTGTCTTTGTTCTCTTCAAAAAATTTGCTCTTGACCTCAACGCTCTCGCGCGCCTTTTCTATCAGCGAGAAGCGCAAGCCCTCCATCAACTCCTGTGGCTTCTCCCTCTCCTCTTCATGCAGGAAAGGATAAAAAGCGCGTGAAAAATCGTCCGAGGCCGCCTTGCTCATCTTTACTTACTCCTGAAACCTCTTAGTCCAAAGAAGTGCTGAACTGCTCAAACTCTTCCTGATATTGCCCGAACTCGTTCAGCAATTTTAACGTCTCCTGGGCTTCGTGCTCATCAATTTTGCTCATGGCGAAACCGACGTGAATCAACACCCAACTGCCGATCTGCGCCTCGTCTTCGTTGAGCATCCCCGTGTTGATGTTGCGCCTCACGCCGCCAACATCCACCTTGGCGATTTGATTCTCGGCGTCCACAATTTCGATGATCTTTCCGGGTATAGCTAAACACATATATTCAAATCCTCCCTGAGATAAGACGCGCGTTTGCCACCGCCGCCTGACCGAAGCTGATGCCGCCGTCGTTTGTCGGCACGCGGCTGTGCGTAAAGACTTCAAAACTATCTGCCCTGAGCATCCGGCAAACATTGTCGAGCAAAAGGATGTTTTGAAAAACTCCTCCTGACAGCGCCACGCGATTGAGATGATGCTCAGCTCTCACATTATGCGCGACGGCGCAAATGAGATGAGCCACCCCGAGATGAAACTTCGCGGAAACTTCAGCCGGAGAAACGCCATTGAGCAAGTCTTCCACCGCGCGCCTGATGACCGATTCGGCGCTGATGACTTTCCCATCATCTTTGATCTCAAACTCGTATCTTTGACTGGATTGACGCTTTGCTATCGCTTCCAACTCAATCGCCGCCTGACCTTCGTAGTTGACCACATTTCTCAGCCCTAACAGGCTCGACACAGCATCGAAGAGTCTCCCCATGCTCGATGTTTCCGGGCTGTTCGTGCCGGTCAGAATCATCCGGCGAAGCGTTGTCCATGCGCACCGGTCAAGGTTCTGGACGAAAGGGATGTTCAAATTTAAGAACTCATCGCCGAGCGCACGATGCAAATAAACGGCGGCCATTCGCCAGGGTTCGCGAATCGCCTTCGCGCCTCCAGGCATCTGAATATAATCGAGGTGCGCGATTCGTTCCGCTTCCATGAAATCCGCCACGAAGAACTCGCCGCCCCACATGCGTCCATCAGTGCCGAAGCCGAGTCCGTCCATCGCTACACCAATCACTTTACCCTCGATTCGATTGTCAGCCATGCAACTTGCAATGTGCGCGTGGTGATGCTGAACGCCTATTCTGGTCGAAGCATCGTCGAGCGCGAGCGCGTACTTCGTCGAGAGATATTCGGGGTGCAGGTCGTAGGCGATGACTTCAGGTTGAAGATGAAAGATTTGCTTGTAGTGCTCGATGCCTTCTGTAAAAGAGCGCAATGTCTCCAGGTTTTCCAGATCGCCGATGTGATGGCTCAGAAAAGCGTAATTCTCGCGCGTGAGGCAGAAAGTGTTCTTCAGCTCTGCGCCGCAGGCGAGAATCTGTTGTTCGTACTTGAACGCCGTCTTGACAGATGCGGGCGCGTACCCGCGCGAGCGACGCAAGATCATCTCGCGCCCCTCATGCACGCGCGTCACCGAATCATCAGCGCGCAAGTGAATCCGCCGGTTGTGAAATAGAAAGTAATCGGCAATGTTGCTCAGTCGCTTGATCGCATCCTCGTCTTCATAACAGACTGGCTCGTCAGAGACATTGCCGCTCGTCATCACCAGTGGTCTATCTAAATTTTCTAAAATCAGGTAGTGCAAAGGCGAGTAAGGCAACATGAAGCCGAGCGTGTTGACGCCGGGCGCGACTGCTTCGGGAATACTTACGTCAGTTCTTCTTTCGAGCAGCACAACGGGGCGGCGCTCAGATGTCAGCAAAGCCTCTTCCGCTTCAGAGACAAGGCAATATTCTCTGACAACCTCGACCGAGCTTGCCATCAGCGCGAATGGTTTATCTTCCCTGTATTTTCTCTGCCTCAAACGCTCGACAGCTTCAGCATTCAAGGCATCGCAGGCCAGATGAAAGCCGCCGATACCTTTGATGATAACTATCCTCCCACTTAGTAACAGGCGACGCGCGCGGTCAACAGGTTCTAAATTCTCAATTTCTATTCCATCTCTGCTCGCATCAATCAAAGATAGTTGCGGCCCGCAGGTTGAACAGGCTATCGGCTCAGCGTGAAAGCGGCGGTCGAGCGGATTCTCGTACTCGGCGCGACAGGCCGCGCACATCTCGAAATCCCGCATGGTTGTCTGTTCGCGGTCATACGGTATGTCTTCGATGATGGTGAAGCGCGGCCCGCAGTTGGTGCAGTTGATGAAAGGATAGCGATAGCGACGATCCTCAGGGTCAAACAACTCTGTGAGACAGTCATGGCATGTAGCTATGTCAACCGAGATGGGCGTGAACTTCTCTCCGCTTGAGGCGCTTTCGACAATACGAAAATCCTGATAATGCGCCAAGTCTAAATTATCGCTACGCTCGACCGACTCGATGAGAGAGAGCGGGGGCGAATTCAATGTTATCTCATTGATAAAATGTTCTATGGTGCTTGATTCGCCCTCGATGTCTATGAGGACGCCGATGTGATTATTGAGAACTTGTCCTTTGAGCGCGCGCCGACGCGCCAGCCCGAAGACGAAGGGTCGAAACCCGACGCCCTGAACCATTCCCTTGACCAGTATTTGAGTTCGAGTCGGCATCTTTAAGAATTGACGAATTCGGATTGCGGATTGCGGAATTCAAGAGAGTCCATTGTCTTAGATTCCGCAATCCGCAATCCGAATTCCGAATTTAATAGGGATTGTCGCCACTCTTTCATTCCTGCGCCGGTTTTCGCCGACACCTCAAAAACTTTCATGCCTGGGCGCACTCGCTGAATGTTGTCGTGCGCGGCAGCCAGGTCGAATTCAACCACTTCGGCCAAATCCATCTTGGTAATGATGCCTACGTCCGCCGTATTGAAAATCGTCGGATACTTGAGCGGCTTATCCTCACCTTCCGTCACCGAGAGCAGGACTACCCGCAAGTCTTCGCCGAGATCGTAGCTTGAAGGGCACACGAGGTTGCCGACGTTCTCAATAAACAGAATGTCCAGCTCATCGAGGTTCCATTCTTCGAGCGCGGTCTGAATCATCGTGGCGTCAAGATGGCAGACCGTGCCGGTGGTGATCTGCTTTACGGGCGCGCCGCTACGCGCGAGACGCGCGGCGTCATTCTCCGTCGCGAGGTCTCCGACGAGGGCAGCAACCGCGTATTGAGGTTTGAGGTCTGAAAGCATCTTTTCCAGAAACGCGGTCTTGCCAGCGCCGGGGCTTGAGACGAGACTGACCACGCTGACTGCGGCTTCGCGGAAACGTCCTCGCAACTCGCGGGCGAGCAGATCATTCTGCTTCAAGACATTTTGCCTGACTTCGACCAGACGAGGCTGCGGTGTGCTCATTTTACTGTATCTCCAGAGCGACGACTTCGAGTTCCTTCCCCTGCAAGACCTCTGGGGTCGGAGTATCACAGACAGAACAGCAAAACTGCTGAAGCGAGGCCGGACTTCTTTCGGCCTGACAGGTCGGGCAATAAACCACGACCGGGACATCCTCGATAATCAGTTGTGAACCTTCAAGGGGTGTGCCCTGGCAGGCTACTTCATAAGAGAAGAGGAGTGCTTCCTTAACTACACCTGAAAGAGGCCCCAGTTTCAGATGCACCGCGTTGACCTGAACGCCCCCCCGCTTCGCGGCCTCTTCCGTAGCCATCTCAATCATGCTCATGGCGATGGAAAGCTCATGCATAACTTAATCGCGAATCGTTAAAACAGGCTTTTCTTCATTCACGAGTTACGATTCACGATTCACGTCTATTGCTGCGCTACGATGTCGAAGGAGAGCTTCAACTCATCTTTGACCTTGAGCGTGCCGCCCATGACGGAAACCAGTTTGATATTGTAATCGCTCTGCCGAAGCTGAAACTCTCCCTGCGCTCGCAGGGAATTCCCGTTGATTATCACCTCTGCATCCAGCGAGTGATTTTGTGTTATGCCATGCAGCGACAAGCTACCGTTAATCCTTGCCTGATACCTGTCATCAGCCGCCTGGTTCATCGAAACACTCGTACTCATAAAGATGAGTTCAGGGTAGCGCGCCGTTTCGAGCACTTCGTCGCGCATCATGCGCTCAATCTCCAGCCGATCTTTTTCACTTACTTCGCCAGCCACCGCGAGCGAATCGGCCTGCACCAACATTAACAGCGAAGTCTTGTTAAGCGCGTCTGCGTCAAACTGCGCGTCACCGCCGAATCCGCAAATGGCGATGACAGGGTTGTGGCCGAAGACCGAGAGCAACCCGGAAGCCTCTGCCTGCACGACGAACCGGCTCTGCTTTGCGTCTATCCGGTAACGACCCATGTTTGCTCCCTTAGCACGATTGAAACTATCAAGCGCGAGTTTGTTGCCGCCTGCGCGTCACATCGCTTCGCGCACCGCGCGCCGCACAAGCTCAGTCGTTAGCCCGAAGATCAAGTGCGAACTGATCGCATAAGCATGTATCGAGAGCGGATATTCCGTATGCGACTTGGACAGGCCGACGGCTGGCACGATGCCCTCATCCGCGATGACCCAGACGGCTGCGCCGAACGGCAAACCTGCGCCGACTGTCACTTGTGGCAATGCTTCAGCAAGAGCGCCATACAAAGCGCCTGAAGTCACGCCCATCGCATAATGAAGCGCTGTGCCCGCGACATCCTTCTCATGCTTCGTCAATTCCTGGTCGGAGAAACGGACGGAGATGGCATTGGCGAGTCGTTCAGCCGCATCGTCTTCCGGTTCATCCTTGCCTTCAGCCTGTAGCTTACGCCCAACGCCCTGCTGCGGAGAGCCTTGCTGCAAGGATTGCGCCCCGTGCGATCTCTCCTCGCCTTCGGTCAGCTTGCTCCACAGAGCCTGAAATTGATTCATCGTCCAGGACGCAACCAGCCCGCCGACGACACCTGCCGCCAAGCCTTTCCACACATTGCTTTCATCGCGTTGTGCGCTTCCCCGTTTATCGTTTTGTTTCAGCCCGCTGATTTTGTAGCTCATCACATCGTGCTGATTTTGATATAGCGTTTGATGTCGGGAAGGCTCACAACCACGACTGCGGCAACGGCAACCAGCGCCAGGCCACCGACGATTGTCCAGGTATTCATGTTATATGACTCCTTTTCTCTTTTCTGCAAAGAGCCGCTGCGTTTCATGCCGGATGATCCCGCGTTAGAATCATCAGTAACTCTGACATACGACATTGGTCTGCTCCTTCTTGTCCTTTACGAAATTATTTAACTACTTAAACTGTTGCCTCTCGGTG
>JACCVS010000228.1 GCA_013698055.1 Acidobacteriota bacterium | reverse complement strand
CCGGTAAGAGGTCACGATTGCGGCTGTTGACTGCTATCACCGCAAAGAGAATCGCAATGATGAACCCGCTGAGAGCGCCAATGCCTGTGAACAAGGCCGCTTTTGAGAGACCTCCGCCACCCGCTCTTGGCGCATACGGGCCACCGTAAGGCGGCGGGTACTGGCCGGGCTGTTGATAGTAGCCTCCTGCGGGCGGCGGAGGCTGCCACTGTGCCTGACCGCCCGGCGTCCCGTAAGGCTGTTGACCACCGCCAGCGTAATACTGCTGCTGCGACGCATCGTAAACGACCGCCGTTCCGTCGTAGGGACACAGGTCAGGTGCATTATCGGGAAAGGTTTGCTGGCAATTGGGGCAACGTTTCATTGTTTTCTCCTGTGTTTGCTGCGAGTCATCTCGCTTCTTATGTTGTTGGTCGTGGCGCTACAAGGTGAAGTAATAAACCAGCGCGGCGGTGCCGGTCGCCAATCCGGCAATCGCCAGTGGAAGGCCTCCAAACCGCGCAGGCTTTTGCAGCGAGAGAATCAAAGAAGTGACGCCCAGCCCGATGCCGAGGATCGCCAGAACCAACCACGACGCGAAGAAGAAATCACGACTATCGGCGACCCTTATCGCCATAATCGTGGCGGCGCAAGCTCCCGTCACCAGCGCGGCAATGGCTAATGCTCTGCTTCTGCCTCCGTGCGATGCCGGTGCGTATGGCGCGGGATATGGTGCGTCGCTTGCGGCAGGCTGTTGATGCGGAGCGCCTCCCCAGTTTTGAGCGGGCGCGGGCGACTGCCATCCCTGCTGAACGGGTTGACTGGCGGGCGATTGCCACGGTTGCTGCGGCTGTTCGCTCTGCGGCTGCCACCCGGTCGGAGGCTTAATCCCCTGCGGCTCGCCTGGAGATTTATATTGCTGTTGTGGCGGCGGCGCTGATGATGATGGAAGTGGTGGCGGTGCAGACGGCGGCGGCGGCGGTGACGCAGAGAAAGGCTCGCTGCCGCGCAGCCCGGAAGCCATCATGGTCTTTTCCGGGTCAAAAGAATCTGATTCTTCAGCCATCAGGCGCGTTCCGTCGTTCGAGCAATAATCCGGCGCATCGTCAGGATAAGTTTGCTGGCAAGAGGGACAACGTTTCATTTAGCTCTCACTTTCCTTGCTCCGTTAAACTATATAGAGCTGATGGTATAACTCGTTTTCGCGTCTCAAAGAATCTGCGGTTAGAAAAACAAAGGATATTCGTTTTCCAGATAGATATAGAATCCTATCGTGGCTGCGCCTAACACCATTCCGATGACGGCCATTGCCTTGCTTCTCTGGCGAGCAGAAATAAGCGCGGCGGTTCCAACGAGCAGGGCGGCGACGCCTGTGACGACCGCGGCAATAATCACCGGATAGATCGTGTCCCTATTTAATATATGAGCCCAGCCCAAATAGTCTGCCAGCAAGAGCAACCCGAGCAAGCCGCTCAGACCGCCGAGGATTAAAGTTGTCAGGGTGAGCTTGTTGCTCTTCCCTGCTGGCGGTGCATACGGCGACCCGTAGGGTTGCTGCTGCCCCGGATGCTGGGGATATCCCCCGCCCCAGTTCTGAGCCTGCTGTTGCCCCTGCTGCTGCTGTTGCTGCTGTGGTGGTGGCGGCCAGGGGGCTGGCGGTGGTTGGTTAGCTGGGGGCGGAACAGGATTCGAGTATTGAGGCGGTGGGGGCGCGGACGCCAGAATGGTTTTCTGCGGGTCGAAGGCTTGAGCCTGTTCGTTGACGAGTTGTACTCCGTCGTTGATGCAGAATCCAGGGGCGTCATCAGGGTAGGTTCGCTGGCAATTAGGGCAACGTTTCATCTGTCTCTCCTTTGAACGAACTGCGTCGCGTTCAAATCAACTGTGTTTCTCTTTTCAGAACTGCATCATCTTCTATGCCAAATCGGGCGGCGAGTCAATATACATTCTGCAATAATGGCAAGATTCTGCCTACACCGCTGGCGAATTTCACTTTTCGGGCGGCGCAAATGCTATAAAATCCTTCGTCTGCAAAAAGGGTGTCTTCCATCGCCAGCTTGATTCTGCGATACTCGCGAATTGAAAACTGCGGGCGCGAAACCGGGGCGAGTGATTTGAAGTGGAGCCGAGGCCGGGAGTTTTCTAATGGACGGGAATTGTCGTCAGGGTATTGTTCCTCCACGCGGCAACTCTTCATCCGCGACGGCACTTCAAATTGGCATGTTTGAATTGAGATTTTGAGATGGAGTTTAAGATGTCTTTCACATCCCCACATAATCGCGTGCAGAGCGCCACATCCGCGTTGCGCTCAATCGTGTTTCTCATCATAGCTTCGCTCAATGGCGGAACACTATCGCTGGCGCAGGACATCTCAGGCGGAGCCAATCTGGCGACAGACATTTCAGGCGGCGCTGTCGGCGTGCTCACGATTCCCCGCGTCAATCGCCAGCATAACAAGCGCCCCGCCAAGCCAACGCCAGCGCCGACGCCAGTTCGCACTACAGGCACAGTTCAATATCAGGCATCCAATCGCCCGGTCAAAGGCTCGACGCGCGGCGGAGGTGGACGCAAGCAAACAACTCCCCGTCAAACAACTCCTCGAGAGACACCTCCTCGACAGACAACTCCACAACCCAGGCCGCAGCAACGCGAACTCACTGCCGAGAACTATAACGATCAGGGCGATGATTTTTTTGACACAGCCCAATACGACAAAGCCATCGAGGCTTACAAAAATGCCATTCGCCTGAAACCCAATTATGCAGAGGCGCACAACAATCTCGGCGACGCCTACTTCAATCAGAATAAATTCACAGAATCCGCTGATGCCTACAAACAGGCCGTTCGCTACAAGCCCGATTGGGCCGAAGCCCATAACGGACTTGGCGATGCGCTCTTCAATCTGAAGCGCAACGATGAAGCGATTGCCGCTTACCGGGAGACCGTCAAGCTCAAGCCCGATGTGGCTTCAGCGCATTACAACATGGGATTCATCTATTTCGGGACAGGCAAGTACAATGAAGCCGCCGCCTCGCTCACACAGGCTGTCCGGTACGATCCGAGAGACTGGGAAGCCTTCAACTATCTGGGTCAGGCTCAAGATCGCCTTGAACAATACGACGCCGCCATTACATCTTACAGGCAGGCCGCGCTCCTGAACCCGGACGCCGCCGAAGTGCGTTACAGCGAAGGCGCGGCGCTTTATAACGCTAATCGTTACGAAGAATCAATCGCGGCTTACAGGCAGGCCATCAAGATGAAGCCCGGCTATCAGGATGTTTACAGCAACATCGGTGACGCCTACCGTCGTCTCAATAAATTCTCCGAAGCCGCAGATGCCTACAAGCAAGCCATTTTTCTCAAGCAGGAAGATGCGGACACCTACAATAATCTGGGCTTCGTCAGCAACAAGCTAACGCGCTATAGCGACGCCATCGAAGCATATAAAAAGGCACTCGCTCTCAAGCCTAACATGGATGAGGCTTATGACAACCTGGGGTTTGCTCTCGGCAAGTCGCGCCGCTGGACTGAAGCGATTGATGCTTTCAGAAAGGCGATCAGTATCAAGAAGGACGACGCCGAGGCTTATACCAATCTCGGCTGGGCATATAACAATACGGGCGGTTTCAACGAAGCCGCGAGCGCGCTTCAACAAGCGATCAGCATCCAACCGGATTACCCGGCGGCGCAATTCAATCTGGGAATCGCTTACAGCAAGCTCGGCAAATTCACGGAAAGCGTTGCGGCTTTCCAGCAGGCAACTCGCATCAAGCCGGAATGGGCTGAAGCGCACAACAATCTGGGCTACGCTTACGGCAGCCTCAAGCGCTGGAACGAGGCCATCGAAGCTCACAAAGTGGCGGTTGGGCTGAAAAAGGATTACGCCGGAGCGTATTTCAATCTCGGCTTCGCTCATCTTCAAAATGGAAACAAGAATGCCGCGATGGATCAATACAAAATTCTTCAGACCATGAATCCTGAGATGGCGAGGAACCTCTATATCTTAATCAACAGGCGAAATCCTCCCAGAGTCGCTTAGATGTCGAATGCCTGAATAACGCTGGCGAGCAACGCAACCGGCTATGAAATTCGACGAGGGCAGGACTTCCCTTGTCAACAGACTAGGCGGAGGTCACGATGGATAGCTGGGCGCTCGGTCTGATTATTTTCAGTAGCGGATGCCTCATCGGGTTAATTATAAAGCGCCTCTACATCCACCCGGTAGACCGCGAGAATGAGAAAGGGGTTAATGAATGCTTAGATAAGCAGGCACGCAAGCGTAATGGCACCATCGAAGCATTCACTAGGTGGCCGGTTCTCACAGTTCCTCACAAGAATGTCAACATCGAGGTTTCCGTCAAAGAAAATAGTGATGACTCTACTCAGGAATATACCTACGCTACGTTCAGGACTGAAGTTTTCAACGACCAGAAGTTCGGAATATATTACTGGAAAGAGTTTTTTTTACGCCCAGCGTTTGTTGTTGGATCGAGGTTAGGAATTTTAGATGAAAAGCTCGGGGAAACCTATATCGTGTCGGGTAACGACGCCGCTTTCGTTAAGGCGGTGCTGACGCCAGAGATTCTGGATAAGCTAATAGAGTTTGAAGGGGCTTGGCTGAGAGTGCAATTCGGGAACCCTCACAATTCTTCTATTTTGAGCCGGGAGCGGGGGTGGCTGACCGTCTTCGCGTGGGGGATAAGCACCGTAGATCAGCCCTACGATAGGGTCATAGAGATGGCAATTCTATTTCACGATAGATTAGAAGCGTTAGCTCGTTAGTGACGCGCAAGCTAACAATTTATTCAACCCGACGCCTCAATATCTTCCCTCTTTGTTACCTTAAACGGTGCCTTTAGCGCCGTTCTCTGCCCACTTCCCTTCCAACCCCGCTTCGCTGCCTTAAAATAAATTTGATCTGAGGTGAGCGTTTTCTCTTGCCGATGACGCTTAGATAATTGAGCAATTACCCGCATTCGGCAGAGGCGGCGCACTATATGAAGAAACACGAAGACTACATCTCTGGCCCGCACCACTTCTGGATGCACTTCTGGTTCGGGCTTGTGTTCGGCGGCGCACTAGGTGCCTGGTTAGGCTGGCAGTTATTTGAGAGCGCGGTTTTCATTCTTCCTATCGCTGGCGCGACTGCTCTCGCCATCGCGTATTGCTGCGGACGATGGGGCGATTCGGTCTGGCACTGGCTGATTGAGTGGTTCTCGTGGACCGCCTGAGCACGCATTCCTTTTCGCACGCCAAAAGCAAAAGATTCCGCTGGTCGAAGTTAATATGAAAGATGCGGGGCAAAGTGAAGTCAAATTAGATGGAGGTAAATAATTATGTCAAGGAGATCAATTGCGGTGAAAATATCGCCAACCATGCCTGAGGGTAAAGCAGTAACGTCGAAGAGACCAAAGGTTAATGCGCTCAAACAACTCAGCCTGGTTTTCTTCCTGAGCATCCTTTTCACCGCCACTCCGGCCTGCGCTCAGGATAACGAATTCAAATTGGAGATCAAACGTAGCTTTCCTAGTTCAGAACGACCGGAAGGTCCTGATCAACACGGTGACTTTTCCTACTTCAAGGTGCTTGAGAACGGCGGCAAGGTCGGCTCTCTCCACCTCTTCAAACCGCGAGAAGCGATTTTTATAATCTGGGACGGTGAAGTGATAGCGGGGCCGCTAACCACTGTCGAACAGGTTGAAGAAGCGTATGAGATGCTCAGTAGAGAATCGGCAGCCGGGCACGACCTGCGGACGGACATCATGAAAAAATATCCCATGGATCGTAAGAAGCGTTACCGCGTCTATGATTCCGAAGGGAAACTGATACGCGAAGATGACGAGCCTTGAAGCAGGCATTGAGGTTCGCGCCTATTCTCGCGAGCATCGCCTGTGTGCCGTGGGAAGCCATGTTTCAAGCGACTACTGCTTGATGAAAGGTTAAAAGGTAAATGCCTCGTCAATTTTCATTCGCGCAGATTTTTCTATGGCTTTTCGTCATCGTGTCGGGAATAGTGATTGGTGGGGGGTTGTATGAGCAGTTAGTAGCCATGCCGCTCTGGTCTGAGTCACCGCCTGATTCCGTCATCGCTTATCATCAGCACAATGTTGCCTACCCACAATTCGCCATGAACCCAGGCGGCAGATTCTGGAGGTTCTTCATGCCGCCCGCCGGTTTACTGGCGATTGCGGTTCTCATTTCCGGTTTGAAGACGCGACCGGAACATCGTAAATGGCGGATGACGGCTGCTGTTCTCGCGCTTATCGTTGTTATTTTTACGTTCGCCTGGTTTGTGCCGAAGATAATCATACTGGGTCAGGGTGGCGCAGGACTTAGTGCCGAGCAACTAACCAGTTTGACGAATTGGTGGGTGGGGCTTAATTGGGTACGCGCGGCCTTATTTTCGGCGGCGTGGCTGGCGGGGCTTCGCGCATTGACGATACCGGCCAGAAGAGAAATGGAAATCTGAGGGCATGTGCTTAGACGGCTCATTGAACAGCCACCTAAAGGTATGAAATTCTATGCTTGGATAAAGACCTCTTCTTTTTTCGGGGTAGTGGCTCAAGTAAAGGTGACATGGTACAGTCTAACAATGGTCACTCTTACTTTGCGATGCCAGCACTGCCAGAGCGAACGACTAGTGCGTAACGGGCTGGCTCCTGATGGCCGCCAGCGTTACCTGTGCCGTGACTGCCGTCAACGCAGTCGCCAACAACCGCGCAGCAATGCTTATCAAGAGCAAGAACGCGAACAAATACTTCGTGCTTACGACGAGCGCAGCAGTTTGCGTGGACTGACGCGCACCTTCGGCGTCTCCAGGCAAACCGTCAGTGCGTGGCTCAAAAAAAGGTAGCTCATTTGCCTGAACTTTCCGAGACGCTCGTAGAAGTCGCCAATCCCGTGCTGGAGTTGGACGAATTGTGGTCATTTGTGCTGAAGAAGGCCAGAAAGCGCTGGATTTGGATCGCCTTGTGTCGCCAGACTCGTCAGGTTGTCGCCTACGTCGTTGGCGACCGCAGCGAGAAGACGTGCCGCCGTTTGTGGAAAACAATCCCTGATCTGTTTCGCCACGCTCAGTGCTACACGGATTTTTGGAAAGCGTACGCGAAAGTGTTGCCCGCAGCGCAGCACACGGCGGTGGGTAAAGAGTCAGGCGAGACGGCGCACGTCGAGAGGTGGAACCTGACTTTGCGTCAAAGACTGGCGCGTTTTGTCCGTCGGACATTGTCATTCTCAAAGTCATCACAGATGCATGAAGCATGTTTGCGCCTCTTCATTCATCGCTACAATAACAGTCATGCGCTCACCCTATTGTGAGCCACTACCCAATCGGCTTGCCAGGTTTTTCGTTTTCTTCGAGTGGCTTTTTTTTGCTCCCTCGTGGCATACGGAGCAAAGCAGTCAATCGCCTGGAACTCAAACGCGGCAGTCGGGTGCGGAACGGGAAGAAATCTTGCGCCGTTGCTGGAAGCGGTCGGAGCGGAAGGTCAGGTGTATGGCGTGGATTTGTCCGAAGGAATGCTGGGGGAAGCTAAGGTGCTATGCACTAAAGATGGATGGCATAATGTTGAATTGATGCGGGCGGACGCGGTTGATTACGTTTTGCCCGAACCTGTTGACGACGCAATCTTCAGTCTTTCGTATGCTGTCATCCCTCAGCACAGGGATGCTCTACGCCACGCCTGGAACCAGTTACGTCAAGGCGGCTACCTTGTCATCATGGATGCTAAACTTCCATCCGGCATTCTCGGCAAGCTACTTCACCCGTTCGTGGTGTGGACAAGCAAGTTGACGGTGCTTGGCAATCCAGATGTTCGTCCGTGGGATGAGCTTAGGGAATTGACCGGCGACGTTGATTATGAGGAAGCGCAGTTTGGCACATACTACATTTGCCGAGCGAGAAAACGCTAATCGGAGATAAGAGATGAGCGCGTACAGCCCGGAGCTAACTCTGCGTGATGCTCGCACACAAGCGTTACGACGTTACTTGTCATCATTGGAATAGTGGTCACGCCCTTACTTCTGATACTGATATGCGGCTGGTGGTTATTAGGGTGATGCG